>JAIFMT010000025.1 GCA_020048295.1 Rhodoferax sp. | reverse complement strand
TGAACGCCTCGATGTTCAAAGGCTACCTGCGCTATATCGCCAACCGACGTGCCACCCAGATCGGACTGGAGGCGCTGTTTCCCAATGAAGAAAATCCGTTCCCCTGGATGAGTGAAATGATCGACCTGAAAAAGGAACGCAACTTTTTCGAAACCCGCGTCATTGAATACCAGTCCGGCGGCGCGCTGTCCTGGGAATGAACACCACCATGACACTCCCCATTGCACAAGTTGTCAATCCGCCCGGGCGGTTGAACCACCGGTGCTCCCGCGTTCAAGCGCTTGTGCGTGCTGCCCAAGCGCTTGAATCACTTTGTGCGTTTAGTAATGCTTGAAGTGCCCGTTACAAACTGATCAAGGAGATTTCGAATGGCAACCGCAAAAAAACCAGCCGCAAAGAAGGCGGCTCCTGCACCCGAGGCCACCCCAGCGACCGCACCCGTCAAGAAGCCAATAGTCGTCAAAGCCGCCACAGCAGCCAAGAAGGCCAGCGTGATTGCAACGGCCAAAAAACCAGCGGCCGCAAAAGAAGTTGCCCAAGTCAAGGCGGCAGAACCGGCCAAGAAAACGGTTGCCAAAAAGGCCGTGCCAGCAAAGAAAGCCATCGCGCAGCCCGCTGCCGCGTCAGCCGCAGTGGCCAGCCCTGCGGCTGCAAAAAAGGCTGTCGTGGCTAAAAAAGCTTCCCCAACCAAAAAAACTGTCCCGGTCAAAAAAGCGGCGGTGGTGGCAGCACCGGTTGCAAGGAAACAGCCCAAGGCGGCCACGGCAAAACCAGCGACTCCTGCACACACCACGCTCAACCCTGGTGCCAACTGGCCATTTCCTACCGGCACCAAGCCCTGAAGTTCCGATTTGGCGGGCAACCCGGTCCGATGCCACGGTTCACCGGGTTTTTCTTTCAGGGGTAAAACGCCAGCACGCGGTATCCCATGTCGCGCGGTGCGGCCTCGCCCAACTCAAGCCGCAGAAACAGGACCACCGGCAACTCCGCGCCAGGCAAAAATTCTTGCTGCGCGGCAAATAGTTCGTGCCGGGACAAAACCCGACGCACCAGGACCTGCTCCTGGGTATCGGTCAACGTCAACTCCACGTTGGGCAAGGCCAGGGATAACGGAGAAAGATTTTTTAGAACAAAGCGCAAGCGGTAGCCGCCTGCGTTAACGCGGTTAAACGTCACGGCATCAACAGCCATGGCATCCACGCGCTGCAGTGGCTGCACCGAACAATTCCACGGCTGGCACAGTTGCTGTAGCATTGGCTTCAAGGCTGGATAGCTGGCCGCCCAGCGATCACGTTCCCAGAAAATCCCCTGAAACAACAAGCCAGCACCCAATACAAACACTGCCAGCGCCAAAATCCATTGACCTTTGCGCTGATACCAGATCGAGCGGCGCCCGGAATCCCCTAAAAAGGATGCCTGAGGATGCTCTTGATCTGACTCGAGCTGTGCCAGGTTCGGCGCTGTATCTGCCATTGATTCAACAACCGCTGATCCCTCGTCGCGCTGTGCGCTAGAAACGCCGATTGCATCAGCCCCAAGTGTCGCAGCGACCCTTGGACTTGCCTCGTCGGGCAACAGGTTGTGCATCGTCTCGGACCCCAAAGACTCTGGATGCCTCACCAAAGCTTCTTCATACGTGGCGAGGCCAGCCGGCGGCGACACGATCACATCTGCCGGTGCATCCGTCGCAGGTACAGGCAGATCACGCTCGTAGGCATTTGGCGCGATGTCCGGCGCGACCTCGACCTGCGCATCACGGTCAGTGGCCACCGCTGGTGCTGATGCCGCGACGCTGTCTGGCGCAGAAGCCGCCTGCGTGCCGGGCACATCAGCGTCCGAAATCACAGAAAAAACCGCCCCGGGCGTGTCAAGCAACTTCACATCGGAGTTCGCATCCGCTTCAACCGAATTGACAGGCGACTCCGGCGCACGCGGCGCTTCAATTGCCAGCTGAATCAAGTGCTTGGATGCATCAAAGATTTCGCCGCATTGGCCACACTTGACCCAGCCCTGGGATATCCGCAACTGGTCTGGCACCAGCTTGTACAGCGTTTCGCAAGCCGGGCAGCGCGTCAGAAGGCTCATAAGGGAGGTGTTCTTTCGCGGGAAGGCGTCAGCGCGAAGCCGTCATCAAAATCCAGCCATCTTCGCTGTCTGTCACCTGCAGCCTGCAGTACGGCCTATAGGCCTGTGTGAGCTCATCTGCTTGGCGCGCCAGAATGCCCGCCAATACCAGTGAGCCACCCGGTGCGACATGCGACGATAACAAGGGTGCCAACACCTTGAGCGGACTGGCCAGAATATTGGCCAAAACCACCTGATATGCCCCGTCTGCCAACTCTGGCAGACCGGTGCGCATGACCACCTGGTTAGCCTGCGCATTGCGTTGCGCCGAATCCACCGCTGCCGGGTCAATGTCAACGGCATCGACCTGCAGCGCACCAAATTTGGCCGCGCCAATGGCCAAAATTCCGGAACCACAACCGTAGTCGAGGACACGCGATTGCGCGATGCGGTTCGAGCCTGTCCTGGCATCCGACGCGGCAATCCAGCGCAAACACATGCGGGTCGTCGGATGCGTGCCGGTACCAAAGGCCAAGCCAGGGTCAAGGCGGATCACCACACAAGCCTGGGCAGGCGGCTCATGCCAGGTGGGCACTATCCAGAACTTGGGCGTGATCTCAACCGGCGCAAACTGCGACTGCGTCAGGCGAACCCAATCCTGCTCTGGCACTTCGTCAATACCCAGCAGCTGGCAGCCAGTGAAAAAATCCTGTGCCTGCAGCAAGCGCAGCGACTCCTGTGCCTGCTCCTGCTGCGCGTACAGTGCCAACACGCGCGAGCGCTGCCAGCCTTCTTTGGGAGGTGGCATGCCTGGCTCACCAAACAACGCCTGCTCGGCATCGGTTTGCGCGTCGGCATCCTCCACGCTGACGCTCAGGGCATCCAGCGCATCAAGTGCCTCGCTGAGCGTTTCCAACCGATCTTCTGGGCACATCAGGCGCAGTTCAAACATGGTGTGTCAGCCTTAGCGGGCGTGATCGGCCAGCCAGCCTTCCAGGTAGTGGATGTTGGTGCCACCCGACATGAACTTGGCATCGATCATCAATTCACGATGCAACGCGATATTGGTGTTGATACCCTCTACCACCGTCTCGCCCAGGGCAGTGCGCATGCGCGCCAACGCCTGTTCACGGGTGTCGCCATGGCAAATAATTTTGCCAATCATCGAGTCGTAGTTGGGCGGCACAAAGTAGTTGGTATAGACATGCGAGTCCACCCGCACGCCTGGCCCACCGGGTGCGTGCCACATGGTGATGCGCCCGGGCGATGGAATGAACTTGTAGGAGTCTTCGGCGTTCAGGCGGCACTCAATGGCATGGCCCCGAATCTGGATCTGGCGCTGGGTAAATGGTAGCTTTTCACCAGCAGCGACCATGATTTGCGTTTTGACAATGTCGATACCGGTGGTCATTTCTGTGACCGGATGCTCGACCTGTACCCGTGTATTCATCTCGATGAAGTAAAACTCGCCGTCTTCATACAGAAACTCAAAGGTGCCGGCACCCCGATAACCAATCTTTTTGCACGCTGCCACGCAACGGTCGCCCACCCGGTCAATGACCTTGCGCAAAATGCCCGGCGCGGGCGCTTCTTCAATGATTTTCTGATGCCGCCGCTGCATGGAGCAATCGCGCTCGCCCAGATACACCGCATTGCGGTACTTGTCGGCAAGGATTTGAATCTCGATGTGGCGCGGATTCTGGAGAAACTTCTCCATATACACCGCCGGATTGCCAAACGCCGCGCCGGCCTCGTTTTTGGTCATCGCCACGGCGTTGATCAGCGCCGCCTCGGTGTGTACCACCCGCATGCCACGCCCACCACCGCCACCGGCGGCCTTGATGATCACCGGATAACCAATGCTTTTGGCGATCCGCTTGATCTGCACCGGGTCGTCCGGCAACTCGCCCTCAGAGCCAGGCACACAGGGCACGCCGGCCTTGATCATCGCCTGCTTGGCAGACACCTTGTCGCCCATGATCCGAATGGACTCAGGGGTAGGTCCAATAAACTGAAACCCGCTTCGCTCAACCCGTTCGGCAAAGTCGGCGTTCTCGCTCAAGAAACCATAGCCCGGGTGTATCGCCTCGGCATCGGTAACTTCAGCCGCAGAAATAATGGCGGGCATATTCAGGTAACTGCCCGCTGACGGTGCCGGACCAATACACACCGCTTCTTCCGCTAATTTGACATACTTGGCATCGCGGTCGGCTTCCGAGTACACCATCACAGCCTTGATGCCCAACTCACGGCAGGCGCGCTGAATTCGCAACGCAATCTCACCCCGATTGGCAACCAGAATTTTTTTAAACATGGAAATTGCCCGCGCTCACTCAATGATGAACAGGGGCTGGCCGTATTCCACCGCTTGTCCGTTTTCACACAGAATCCGCTTGATGGTGCCGGTCTTGTCGGCCTCGATCTCATTGAGAATTTTCATCGCTTCGATGATGCAAATGGTGTCGCCCTCTTTCACCGCATCACCGACCTCGACAAATGCTTTGGCGCCCGGCGAAGCTGAACGGTAGAACGTGCCAACCATTGGCGACTTGGTGGTATGGCCTGTTTCTGCGACAACCGCAGGGGCGGCCATATCCGGTGCTGCTGCAGATACCGCGGGGATCGGCATGGCAGCCACTGGCGCACTGGTTTGCACGTATTGGGGCATCATCGCGACAGCGCTACCTTTGACGATGCGTACCTTGCCTTCGGCTTCGGTAATTTCAAGTTCCGAGACGTTTGACTCTGATACCAGGTCAATCAGGGTTTTGAGTTTTCTAAGGTCCATGAGAGTTCCAGCGAATGGTGGGGCTGTTATGCCAAATTGACTTAAATGTCAATATTTTCCAATTTTATGACGACAAAAGGTCTTAAAACGCTGCATTCTACAGCGCGATAAGCACGCAATTCAACCTTGCAAGGTCTCCCAGGCTTGCAAGTCGGCGCTCGACAGCCGACCCATTTTACGGTGTTGCACGCTACCAGCCGCATCAAATACCACGGTAAAAGGCAGACCACCCGACAAATTGCCTAACAAGCGGCTCAATTCAACCCCGGGGAAACCGGCCAACGCTACTGGAAAAGACAGCGGTGTCTGCGCCAGAAAGCGCTGCACCGGCACCACCTGATCAACTGCCAAACCCAGAACTTGCCAGCTTTTGGACTTGTTTTCAGTAAAAAAAGCACTCAATAACGGCAGCTCAGCAATACAGGGCGGACACCAGGTGGCCCAGAAGTTAAGCACCAGTGGCCGGCCTTTGAAGCCTGACATTTTGAGTAAGCCCCCATCAGGCTGGGTGAACTCATGCTGCCAGATCGCCTTTTCGGCTTCGGTCAGTTCACGTGGCTGCTGCTGGTTGCGCCGCAAGATCATTCCCGCACCGCCGGCCGCCACCGCCACACCCACTGCCGCAGCGAGCCAGCCACGCCGCGAGCCCGCACCGGCGCTCAAGCAGCCACCTCACCGAGCAAGCGGCGCAATGCCTGGACATCGCCGCGCGGCAGACGCCCTTTGGCATCGGGTTTGAGCGCACCACGCACATCATCAAAGTCATAAATCATCATATGAACACCAATTTCCTCCTGCAAATCCGCACACAACGCGTGTACGCTCAAGGCATCGACTGTTTCGCCCTGAAAGCCACTCACGCTACGGGCCACATACTTGACGCGCCAGTCAATCAAAGCTATTTCTGCAGCCTTGCTGTCATCACAAAACAATTGAAGATAAATGTCAGACAGCCGTGTGGCCGTGCCATGCCAGACAGCACCGCCCAAATACGGACGAAAATCCGACATCCGTTCCATCCAGATCAAAGCCAGACGGCGCAAGGCCAAGAGTTCAAGCGGCTGCGTCTCAGCACAAAACACCGCAATGTAGTCGCGCACTGCATCCTCAATTTCGGCATTGCCTGGCAAGGTCTTGCGCAGGCCCAGGGCTTCTGCTGCGCGCCGTTTGGCCGGGCCATATTCCAGCCCCTCCTCGACCACCAGACGGGCCGCCAGCGCCGCAATTTCAGTTTTGGAATCTATCATTTCGCGCCCGTTTGAGGCGGGAATTTCAAGGAAACAAAATACCGCCCAGCGCAAATCAGCAGGAAATGGCTCATTGCGCCAGACCAGTCACAACGCTGCCTGAAGAAGCAGCAACAAGCCCGACCCCAAGACTGCCCTGTGCTTCTCGGGACGAAAATGCCGTCTTGTCGAACGGTTTCGCGTTGTTTGGCGAAATTCAGGCAGAAAAGCTGGAACCGCAGCCACAAGTGGTGGTCGCATTGGGGTTCTTGATGACAAACTGGGCGCCCTGCAAGTCTTCCTTGTAGTCAATTTCAGCGCCCACCAGGTACTGGTAGCTCATCGCATCGATCAACAACGACACGCCGTTCTTGGACATCACAGTGTCATCGTCATTGGTGATTTCATCAAAAGTAAAACCATACTGAAAGCCCGAGCAACCGCCGCCTTGCACAAACACACGCAATTTGAGGTCGGGATTACCTTCTTCGGCGATCAAATCTGCCACCTTGGCAGCTGCGCTGTCGGTGAACAGGATGGGATCGGGCATTTCAGTCTGAATGTTTTCGGCTACGGCGCTCATGGTTGTCTCCGGTAAGTTAAGTGGCTAAATGCTACAGCAAAAGAGTCGGAAATTGCGTCACTGGTTATTTGCCGCCAGTTTCAGTGTGGGCTTATCTTCGGTCCGGGCGGATGCCACGATCGGACAAAGCCTGCCTGCAACCATGGCACCCTGATGCATTTCCAGCAACTTATAGGTCACGTCGCCGGTAATTTTGGCTTTCGGCTGCAATTCAAGCATGACGCGCGCATGCACCGGACCATTCACCTGCCCGTTGACGATGATGTGGTCAGCCTCGATGTCACCGGTGACGCAGGCCGTCTCGGAGATCACCAGAATGCTCGGCCGCTCCGCCTGCCCGGTCAAGTTGCCGATCAGTTCGCCATCAAGTCGCAAGCCATCGCTAAAACGGATGTCGCCTTTGACCTGGCAGCCGTGTGCCACCAGGCTCTTGATGGGGGGTTGCTTCTTTTTGTTGAACATAAAGCGCCTTGCCTCGAAAAAAAATGAGCGATGGAGCTGACTCAAGCTTCACTGAATTGGACTACTGCGTTCAATTTTGACGGCATGACCGTCATGCACGCTGACACTGATACTCTTGACCTGCACCTGCGCAGGGGGCAGATATTCACCCCCTAAGCGGCCATATTGCTTCACTTGCATGGGCAGAGGACCTTCCGGCAGCGCACCTGTCCAGGGTTTTCCATGGGCCAAACCAGTAAAAGTCACTTCAAGCTGGCCATTGAACTCTACCGGATTGCGCATGGCCTGCATCACCAGGATCTGCCATCTGATCCCGCCAGCAGCGGTCTTTTCGGCCTGGAGGCTGCGAATCGCCAACGGACTTGTCTTGGTGCCATTCGTCGCGGCCGGTATCAGCCGTTCAAAAAAACCCAGGTCGTCTTTCAGACGCTGGTTGTCGGCTTCAAGTTGTCTGTTTTGGGCCAGCAATTTCTCTTGCGTCGCTTTGTCGGTGGTGAGAACCGTATTGACGGTGTTGGCCACCAACTGCGCCTGGTTGCGCTCCCCAGTCACCTGTTCCAGCTGCTCACGCAAGCTCGCTACCTGGGTCTGCAATTGCTGCAACTGCTCCTGGCTGCCCCGGTCAAGCCCGGCGATGTCTTTGCCAAACTCAAACGCCCACAGGCCAATGGCCGCGCAAAACCCAGCCATAACAGCCAATGCAGCCCAGCGCAGCGGCCAGGGCAGCGCACTGCGCACCGCCATGCGCGGCGCACTCACGGTCAAACGCCGCAGCAGCAAACGCAGTCTCATCGGCTCAGGCCATCTGTGCGAAATTCAAAAATGCAAACAGCCGCCAGAACTTGCATTCGGGCGGCTGAAAGAGTCGAAACCAGCGAAATTAACGCTTGCTGAACTGCTTGCGACGGCGAGCACCGTGCAAACCGACCTTCTTACGTTCCACTTCACGCGCGTCGCGCGTCACAAAGCCAGCCTGGCTGAGCTGCGGCTTGAGCGTGGCGTCGTAGTCAATCAAGGCACGGGTAATGCCGTGGCGCACCGCACCGGCTTGACCCGACTCGCCACCACCGGCCACATTGACCATGATGTCAAAGGTTTCGGCGTGGTTGGTCAGCAACAGCGGTTGCTTGCAGATCATGATCGAAGTGGCACGACCAAAGAAGTTGTCAATGGCTTTGCCGTTGACGACGATCTGGCCAGAGCCTTTTTTCAGGAAAACACGGGCGACGCTCGATTTGCGACGGCCGGTAC
>JAIFMT010000256.1 GCA_020048295.1 Rhodoferax sp. | reverse complement strand
ATCAGGCTTTGCTCGGTGGCATCGACGCGGCCAGCGGCACCGGGCTGGTTGAGCAGATCGGCCGGCGCGTGGCGGTCCATCAGGCACAGGCCGCTGATCAGCCGCAAGTGCTGCGCCTGTGCCTGCGCAAACAGGGCGTTGACCGATGTGACGTGCGAGGTGGCAAACGTCAGCGCCGTGGTGATGCCATTGCGCAACAGCTCTGCAATGAAAAATGTAGCTGCTTGCGCACAGTAGTCATGGGCTGCGAAGCGTTTTTCTTCAGGAAATGTGTAGTTTTCCAGCCATGGCAGCAGGCCGTCGGCGGGGCTGCCGATGACATTGATTTGCGGGTAATGGCTGTGCAGGTCCACAAAGCCGGGGGCGATGATGCGCTCGGGCAAGCGCTGCACGGGGACTTGCGGGTAGTGCCGGTGCAAGTCGTGGTAGGCACCAACAGCCTGCACCACCTGCACCCCGCGCGCGTCGGGGCCCACCACCAGCAGCCCGTCGTCTTCCAGCACCGCGCTGGTTTGCGGGTCAGCATCGGGTTTGAAGTAGAGGATTTTTGCGCGGTAGGCTTGCATCGGGGCAAGAGCTTAGCAAAATTGCGGTGGTTGCTGGGTCCAGTCAAGCAATGCAGCGCCACGGGCCAGCAAGGTTTCCAGCGTTGCTTTTCCGGGCGATGTGCCAGATGCATCGGCATCCCCCGCCTTTGCCCGCCAGGCGTTTCTTCATCGAGTCGAGCAACAGCCGCATGCTCTCGGTGATGAAAGTGCGCTGAAAAAAATGGGCCGGGTACTGGCACTCCGGCGTGGCGGTGCCGTCAAGCACCCGCGACAGGTCTGCCGCAAATTCGGCTTGCTGGAACGTGCCTTTGAGCACGTCTTCGTACGGACCGGCGATTTCGTGCCAGGGTTTGAGGGCCATGGCGTTTTCTCCAAATTAATCTGAGTTGTGTGGCAGCAGCTTGGCCACTGCCAGTTTGCGTGTTGGGGTGTTTTCATGCTAGGACTCCCGTGGGTTGGCTACAATTGTGGTAACTTCGAAAGGCAGACCATGTCCACTGTTTCCATGCGCATCGATGAGTCCCTGATCAACGCTGCCCGCACGGCTGCCAAGGCGGAATTCCGCACCGTGCAGGGGCAAGTGGAGTTCTGGGCCAAAGTGGGCCGCGCCGCGCTGGACAACCCCGATCTGCCGGCTTCTTTCATTGCCGAAAGCCTGATGAGCCTGGCTGAGCCGCGTGAAGAAAGCACCCCCTTTGTACCGCGTAGCCGCACCAGCGCCATGCAGACATGAGCTGGCAAGTGCAACAAACGCGGCGCTTTGCCCGCGTTTACAAAAAGCTGACCAACGCTGCACTGATTTCCGACACTGACACTGCGGTTGGAGTCGTAGCCGACAACCCTGATGTGGGTGAGCGCAAAAAGGGCGACTTGGCCCAGTTGTGGGTTTACAAGTTCCGCAGCCAGGGCCAGTTGTACCTGCTGGGCTACAACCGTGAGGACGAAGTGCGCCTGATCTACCTGGAAGCCCTGGGGCCGCACGAGAACTTCTACCGGGATTTGAAGCAGTGAAACAGACTTAAGAAATCATGTCAGTGGTCACGAAACCTCCGCGCACCCCCGTTTTGCCGCTTTGAGCGGTTTACAAATTGAAAGCCCCCGACTTTGCCGGGGGATGGTTACTAACAAATTCAAAGAACCAAAAATTGAGATTCGCCGCGCGGGTTGCCCGCTGAATTGGGATCCGACCCCAAATCTGCTACAACAAACCTGCTGCAGCGTGTCTGCGTCGGTTCTGACCGCCCTGTTTCAGCGCTGCGTCCAGCCAGGCAGAGCCGGCGGGCGGCAGCCGATTTCTGGTACCCCAGTATGAGGCTGCCGCCCGCTGGCTCTGCCTGGCGGGTTGGGCCGGGTGACGGATATTCAACACGGGCCTGGTTGCAGCGACTGGCACCCCGGCGCAGACTGTTCCGAGAGGTCTTCCTGACCTTTGCCAAGGTTGACGAGACCGCTGGCGCACCCGATGCCAAATCATCAAATTAAATGCTTTTTAAGCCTCTAGCCCTTACGGGATAAGTGCTGACAGCTACTAAATGAATAACATATTGGCCTGCTCATTGCCGCTCAATCCGCCACCTCCCCGCTGGTGTGCGTCAGCAGGATGTTGGTGCACAAGCCGCCACTGTTGGCGTTGCTGAGCTCAAAGGCGCCGCCCATGCGGGCAATGGTCTGCTCGACGATGGCCAGCCCCAGACCGGTGCTGTTGCTGGCGGTGCGCCCGGTTTCGCCCCTAAAGAATGGGGTGGTGAGCTGTTTGAGTTGCTCTGGCGGCACGCCGGGCCCGTGGTCGCGAATGCGCAGCAGCACTTTTTTGCCTTGCTGGCGCGCGGAAATGTCGATCTGGAGCTGCTCGTCCTCGACGTTTCTGCCATAGCGGTGGGCGTTTTCCAGCAGGTTGCTCAGCACCCGCTGCAACTCGACCGGGTCGGCTTGCACCCGCAGGCCCTCTTGCAGCGCCACCCGCAGTTGCACATCGGTGCGGTTGCGCCACGGGCGCAGGGTGTCTTCAACCACGCGGTTGAGCAGCACCGGCTTGAGGGCCATGCTGCCGGGGCGCGCGTAATCCAGAAACTTGCCGATGATGGCATCGATCTGCGCGATGTCATTGGCCATGTGCTCGCGCGCTTGCAAGTCTTCCACGCTGAGTTCAATCTCCAGGCGCAACCGGGCCAACGGCGTGCGCAGGTCGTGCGAAATGCCGGCCAGCATGACGGCGCGGTCCTGCTCGACCTTGGCGAGTTTTTGCGTCATGCGGTTGAAGCCGACATTGACCGCCCGGATTTCGTGGGTGCTCACCGTCTCATCGAGCCGGCTGGCCTCAAAGTCGCCGGTGCGCACGCGCTTGGCGGCAAACGCCAGGTTTTTCAGCGGCCGGTTGATCAAACCGGCAATCCAGGCCGCCCCTGCCAGCGACAGCACGGCGGCAGTCAGCAGCCACACCAGCCAGGTCTGGCCGGTGGCCTGGTCGAAGCGGGAGCGATCTGTTTTCAGCCAGTAGCGGTCCTGGTCAATCGCAAAGCCAACCCAGAAGCCCTCCACGCCGTTGACGCTTTTGGCCACCAGCGTGCCGGGCCCGAGCCGGGTCTTGACCTCTTGTGCGATGTGCTGGCTGATGTCGTCGCTGTCCTGCTGCTCATAGCTGTCGCTGGGCTCGCGCGGCTGAATAATGACGTGTTCCTGGTCTTTCATGGTCTTGAACAGCGACACCCGGTCTATCGCATCGGCGTGCTTCACGGCGGCCCGGCTCAGATTGACCACCGAAGCCACCTGGCGGGCGGTATGAATGGCGCGTGGCTCAAATTCAAGCTCGTGCAGCGTTTCGGTCCACGCCAGCACGCAGCCCACCAGCAACAGCGCCTGCAGAAAGAAGGTGCGCCAGAACAGGCTCAGTCCGCGCCGGCCACCGTGGGTGATCGGCGCGTCGTCAAAGTTCGCGCTGGGGCCATGTGGCTCAGGGGCTGCCATCTGGCACAAACACGTAGCCGATGCCCCATACCGTCTGGATATAGCGCGGTGCGGCGGCATCGGTTTCGATCAGCTTGCGCAAGCGCGACACCTGCACATCCAGACTGCGATCGAATGGCTCGATGCCGCGTCCGCGCGTGAGTTGGGCCAGTTTGTCGCGCGACAAGGGTTGCCGGGGGTGGCGCACCAGTGCCTTGAGCATGGCAAATTCGCCGCTGGTCAGCACCAGTGGCTCGTCGCCCCGGCGCAGGCTGCGCGCGCCCAGGTCAAGGCTGAACGGGCCAAACGCCACCACCTCCATGTCAGCCGAGGGTGCGCCGGGGGCCTCTGTGGCGGGACGGCGGCGTAGCACGGCGTGGATGCGCGCCAGCAGTTCGCGCGGGTTGAAGGGTTTGCACAGGTAGTCGTCGGCACCGACCTCCAGGCCAATGATGCGGTCGATGTCTTCGCCCTTGGCGGTGAGCATGATGACCGGTGTTGGGTCGTGTGCCGCGCGCAGCTTGCGGCACACGGTCAGGCCGTCGTCACCTGGCATCATCAGGTCAAGCACGATCAGGTCCACCGTGTCGCGCTGTAGCAGGCGCGCCATGGCTTTGCCGTCTTCGGCCAGCAGCACGTCAAAGCCCTGTTGCGTCAGATAACGGCGCAACAGGTCGCGGATGCGCGCGTCGTCATCCACCACCAAAATCTTGTCAACACGGGCGGTCATTGCAGTCATACTCGCTTCACCGGAATTTGTAACATGACCTATTTTGCTCGGCTTGGCGCGCCTTTGTGGCGATACGCACGGTTTGTTGACAGTTTGTTACAAACCGATTGGGTCAGTGACCCGGCATGAATTTCGCTATAGTGGTTACCGCTTTTGTGCGCTTGGCAGGCGCTTCTTTTTTGCTTATTTGATTCACTAGGGACATTTCATCTTGGCTGATTTTTCACCACTGGCAACGCTCAAGCGCACTGTTGGAATGGCCTCTGCAGACCCTGTCACGCTGGGGCGGTTTCAGCTCAGGCGGCTGCTGGGCCAAGGCGCGCAGGCCAAGGTCTGGTTGGCGTTTGACCCCCGGCTGGAGCGCGAGGTGGCGATCAAGGTGATGCTGGCGGTGCAGGAGTCTGGCGCTGGCGTGGTCAACCAGTGGCTGCAAGAGGCGCGCAGCGTCAGCCGGCTGACGCACCCCAACATCGTGCCGGTGTTCGAGGCCGACGTGCAGGACCAGCAACCCTACATGGTGTTTGAGTATGTGCCCGGGCAGACACTGGCGCAGCAGCTCGCCGCGCAGGGGCCGATGCCGGCCACGCAGGCCGCTGCGGTGATGCAGGATGTGCTCAGCGCGCTGGTGGCCGCGCACGCCAGCGGCGTGGTGCACCGGGACCTCAAACCGTCCAACGTGCTGATGGACAGCAGCGGCCATGCCCGGGTGATGGACTTTGGCATTGCCGCGCGCTTTGACCCGGGTCAGGCAAAGCCCACCGAGGTGGAGGTGGCGGGCAGCCCGGCCTACATGGCCCCCGAAGCCGTGCGCGGAGAAGCCGTGACCCCACTGATGGACATTTATTCGGCCGGCCTGATGCTTGGCGAGTTGCTGCGCGGCAAACCACTGCGCACCGGGCGCGACCTGCAAAGCGCGCTGCACAAGGCCGCCAGCGAGCCGTTGCCGGTGCCGCCTGATCTGCAGCAGCGTCTGGACGACCCGCTGCGCGCCATTTTGATGCGGGCCACCGCGTTTGACGCCAGCCAGCGTTACCCCAGTGCGCAGGTGTTCTTGGACGCACTGCTGGAGTGGGCCAGCAACCAGCGCGCCGCACAGATGGCACCGGCCACTGACAGTGGCTCAAAAAACAGCACGCTGGATTTTTTGCTGCGGCGCATGCGCAACAAGAGCGATTTTCCGGCGCTATCCGAGTCGGTGGTGCGTATCCAGAGCATGGCCACGTCCGAGAAGGAAAGCGTCAACAGCGTCACCAACGAAATCCTGAAAGACGTGGCGCTGACCAACAAACTGCTGCGGCTGGTCAACAGCGCTCACTTTTCGCGCGGCAGCAGCATTGGCACGGTGTCGCGTGCCGTCAGCCTGGTGGGCTTCAATGGCATTCGCAACATGGCGCTGAGCCTGGTGCTGCTGGAGCACATGCAGGACAAGAGCAACGCCCATTTGTTGCGCGAGGAATTTGTGCGGGCGTTGATGGCCGGCTCGATTGCCGCTGAGTTGGGCAACACCACTGCCGAGGGGGAAGAGGCTTTTATTGGTGCCCTGTTCCAGAACCTGGGGCGCATGTTGAGTCAGTTTTATTTTCCTGAAGAAGCCGCCAGCATTCGCGCGCTGGTGCATGACCCGCGCAGCCCGGCCAGCGAAGAGGCCGCATCCACCCGCGTGCTGGGCATGAGCTTTGAGGCGCTGGGGTTGGGCGTCTCCAAAGCCTGGGGCCTGCCAGAGAGCATCCAGCGCTGTATCGTCAAGCCAACCGGCGACCCGCCCAGCCAGACCCCCAAAGACGCCCAGGTGCGGCTGCGCTGGGGCACCCGGGTGGCCAACGAAATGGCCGATGCCATGCTGCACGCCGACCCCGCCGTGGTGGATAGCCGTCTGGCAGCGGTGTCCAGGCGCTATGGCAAGGTGCTGGGCATGTCGCCTGAGCATTTGCAGGCTGCCACAGGGGTGGCACGCAAAAAGCTCGCTGAGCTGGCCGGTGCCATGGACCTGTCGGTGCGGCCCGAGTCGCCCGCATCGCACCTGCTCAAACCCGCGGACGCAGCCACCCAGACGCATGTGGAATATTCGCTGGGTGACCATGACACACTCAACGCCACCGAGTTGCAGGCGACACAAGTGATGCCTGTGCGCGATACGGCAGCTGCCACGCCCACCACGACACCCGCTGCTGCACCTGCCGCGCCGGTGGTGGCCCCGCGCACCGACCATATTTCCCAGACGCTGGCCGCCGGCATTCAGGACATCACCAACGCCATGGTGGAAGACTTCAAACTCAGCGACGTGCTGCGCATGATTCTGGAAGCCATGTTCCGGGCGCTGGATTTTCACCGCGTGGTTTTCTGCATGCGCGATCCCAAAACCGACACCCTGACCGGCCGTTTTGGCCTGGGCCCCGGAGTCGAAGGAGTGGTGAAGGCCTTCAGCGTGCCGATGACCGCTGCCGCCGTGCCCGACCTGTTTGCCACGATTTGCAACAAGGGGGCCGACACCCTGATCAGCGATGCCAGCGACCCGCGCATTGCCCAGCGCTTGCCAGCCTGGTACAAAAAGTTCTACAACGCGCCCACGTTTTTGATCTTGCCGCTGCTGCTCAAAGGCCGGCCGTTTGGCCTGATCTACGCTGACAAAGATCAGCAGGGCGGCCTGGTGCTCGACGAAAAAGAGCTGGCCATGCTGCGCACGCTGCGCAACCAGGCGGTGATGGCGTTCCGGCAGGCGGGCTAGCCCTGCGGTTGCACACGCTGGTCAGTCGCCATCAGCGGGTGCGACCGAATTCAGCGGCCATTTGACGGTAGCGCGCAATTTGCTGGTTGACCTGCTCCTCCAGGGCCTGGCCCATCAGCCAGCCCGGCTGAAAGCCGGCCGCTGCCAGCTCTTTTGGAAAGCTGGCATGGGCGGCGGCGCGGTGCAAGGCTTCTGACCAATCGCGGTAGTCGCGCTCAGATACGCCGGGCCCCATGTAGATGCCACGCAAAACGGGCCAGTGAATGTTGTAACCCTGTTCTTTGGCGGTCGGTGTGGTGGACCATCTTCCGGTCAATCGTTTGTCTGAAAAGACCGCCAGAACCCGCACCATTGCGCCTTGGTCGATCTGGCGGGCAACCTCGGCCGTATCGCCCGACACCACGTGCACATGCTCACTGCGCAGCGCCGAAATGGCATCGCCGCCGCCCTCAAAGGCAACAAAGCGGATCACCTTGTGGCTCACGCCAGCGGCCTTGGCCAGCAGCACCACCTTCATCCAGTCCTGACTGCCGATGGAGCCACCGGCACCAAAAACAATGCGGTTCGGTGACTCGCGCAGCGCTTGCATCAGTTGCGCCAGCGTGTGAAATGGGGAGTCCCGACGCACTGCAATCACGCCGTAGTCCTGGCCCAGCGCGGCCAGCCAGCGGACATCGCTGGCCGAGTAGGGGCCAAACCGGCCTTGTGCCAGATTGAGCAGCGAGCCTGACGAAAATGCCACCACGGCATGCCCATCGGCCGGACGTTGCTTGAGCGTGCTGTGAAAGGCCAGCGCGCCAATGCCACCGGGCTGAAAGGTGATGCTCAGAGGGGTGCGTGTCTGCTCTGATTTTCGCAGCGCTTCGCGAACCAGTTGGCAAGTCAGATCGAAGCCACCACCGGGCTTGGCGGGCGCAATGCAGGTGGCGTTGTCGATGGCTGCTGCGTGGGCATAGGCCTGCAGCAAGGTCAGCAAGATCAGCAGAAGTTTCATGATTTGGGCCACCAAAGGGTTACCAGCAGGCCATGGCCTGCCGGGGCGGGTTCAATACGCAGTCGGCCGTGATGGCGCTCGACGACCGATCTGGCAATCGCCAGCCCCAGACCGGAACCCCGGCTGCCTCGGCTTTTGACAAACCGCTGGCCTAGCCGCGCCAGCATCGCCGCATCAACGCCCTCGCCATCGTCGCACACCTGCAGGCAGTAGCCCAGCGGGTCGGCCGCCGCATTCAGGGTGACGATGCCTTGCGCGCGCCCATGCCCGATGGCGTTGTGCGCGATATTGGTCAGGGCTTGCTTGAGCAAGCCGCGGTCACCCTCGCAAGGCAACGGGTCTGAGGCGATTTCAACACCGAAATCGATGTCCCGCCCGCGTGCTAGCGGCAGCAGTTCCAGCGCCACTTCGCGCGCCAGGTCGGCCAGGTCAAAGCGCTCCATCTGTGCCATCGCTGCGTCACTGCGTGCCAGCGTCAGCAACTGATTGGTGGCACGAATCGCGTGACCCAGGTCATCTGACAGGGCGTTCAATGCAATCTGCCTTTTTTGGGGGTCGGTCTCGCGCAGCAAATAATCAAGCTGGGCGCGCAAGGTGGTCAGCGGCGTGCGCAATTGGTGCGAGGCATCATCGACAAAACTGCGCCGCTGTGCCACCAGCGCTTCGGTGCGGGCAATTTGCTGGTTGACTGCCTCCACCAGGGGGCGCACATCACTGGGCAGGTCAGCGGCTTGCAGCGGCCGCAAATCGCTGGGTTCCCGCTCACGGGTTTGCCTGGCCAGTCGCGTCAGCGGTCGCAACGCCAAGCTCAGTCCCAGCACCACGGCCATGCTCACGACGACAAAAAACAGCGCATCCCGCAGTGCCGCGCTACGCATGAAACTGGCGGTGTACTGTTCACGCGATGCGGTGCTTTCAGCCACCTGGATTACCAACTGCGGGGAGGCACTGGTGGTGAGTGTTTGCTCCAGTGGCCGCATGAAAGCGCCCACGCGCACCGTCTCGCCAAAATAGGTGGCATCGTAAAACACCGGTTTGCCCTGCTTCAGGGGCGCAGGTGGTGCCGGCAAATCGGGGCTGCCGATTTCTACCAGGCCGTCTTCGGTGGCCACCCGAAAATAGACGTTGCCAGTGGCCGTCAACTCAAAAAATTCGAAAAGGCGGTACGGCAGCTCAACCGACAAGCCGCCTGAAGCCGTCGAGACGTTCAGGTCAAGCGCCTTGATGGCACCCAGCAGCGAGCGGTCGTACGCCGTATTGGCCGAAGCCACCGCATCGGCACGGGTGAGCCACAGGCTGGTGACGATGACCAGCGCCATGATCGGCAGCAGCAGTGCCAGCAGCCGCAGCTTAAGACTGGCCCGACGGATCCGATTCCAGAACATAGCCCAGGCCCCGATAGGTATGGATACGCACGCCACTTTGATCCAGGCGCTTTCTCAGCCGGTGTACCAGAACGTCAATCACACTTGGCTGCACGTCCCCGTCATCGTGAAAGACCCGGTCCATCACCTGCTGGCGCGACATCGGTTCGCCGCTACGCTGAATCAGGGCTTTCAGCAGCGCGTGTTCGCGCGGTGACAGCGCCAGCACGTCCGACCCCAGCGAGAATTGTCGCAACACGGCATCGAACAGCAACGGCCCACAGGCAAAGCGGGGGTGCTCACTGCCACGGGCGCGGCGCACCAGTGCCGTCAGCCGTGCTTCGAGCTCGGCCAGCGCAAACGGTTTGGCCAGAAAGTCGTCCGCGCCCTCGTTAAGGGCGTTGACGCGTTCGCTCAGTGAGTCGCGTGCCGTCAGAATCAGCACCGGCAAGCGCTGGTCGCGCGCGCGCAGGCGACGCAAGATATCGCCGCCACTGCGCCCTGGTAGTCCCAGGTCAAGCACCAGCGCGTCGTAATCCGTCTCGCCCAGCGCCTGCTCAACCAGTCGGCCATCATCGCGCCAATCGACACGGTTGCCGCTTTGCTCCAGCGCCTTGCTTAGCCACTCGCCCAGTGAATGTTCATCTTCTGCCAATAGGATGTGCATGCGCATGATTATGGTGCAGGGGCTCAGGAGTGCACCAAACTGAAAGGTAATTGATAGGTTCGCGCGCGCATGATTCCCCACGGAGAGTCGGGATAAGCAGTGGCCTAAACCACTGCACCGGCTATGCGCCGAGCGCT
>JAIFMT010000245.1 GCA_020048295.1 Rhodoferax sp. | reverse complement strand
AGATGACATCGCCTGGCTGGCGCAGTTCAAGGATTTGCATTTGAGCGAGGACGAGGCCAAGGCGCTGATTGTGGTGCGTGAGGCCGGGGCGCTCAACAACAGCACCTACCGCGAGTTGACCCAGGTTGACGCATTGACCGCCAGCCAAACCCTGTGCCGCCTGCGCGATGCCGGGCTGCTGGCACAAAAGGGACGCGGCTCGGCGACTTACTATGTACCAACCGACAGACTGGTAGATAAGCCGCTATCTACCAACCCCGACAGCTTATTGAGTAAGCCTGATGCCTTATCTACCAAGCTTGGCGGCTTATCTACCAAGCTCGGAAGCTTATCTACCAAGCTCACCGAGGTGCAAGAGGCACAAAGAGGCGCACTGTTAAACGAAATACCGGGCGCATTTGCAGCAAAAATTGGTTCCATGGGGTTACGCCACCCACCCAGCGAGGTGTGCGATGTCATTGTGGGAATTTGCCGCTTGCGAGCCTGGCGCGCAGAAGAGTTGGCGACTTTGCTTCAGCGGCACCCACGTTACGTTCGCAACAATTACCTGCGCCCACTGATGCGCGAAGGCCGCCTGGCCATGACCCACCCGCAGGAGCCAAACGACCCGCAGCAAGCCTACCGGGCGGTGGACGCAGCCGACGGCGAATGCAGTTAAGCGGCTTACCCATGCACCCTTGAAAACACCACAGGAAACAGCGACTCCCCGCACCAAGGTGCATCGGGGGTCGTGCGCAAGTATTTTGTACTTTTTATGCCTCTAGCCCTTTATGTATAAGCGCGAGTAGCTATAAATAACATTGTTTCTGCTTGCGCCATCTGCGTTTCACCAGCCGCCATGCCCTCAATGAATCGCCGCCGCCACAATGATGCAGATGCCCAGCGACATGGCAGCCACCACCAGGGCCAGCGCGCGGTTCTGCTTTTCGACGATTTCTTCCCACAGGTTGTAGGGCGTGAGCTTGTCGATGATGATGAAGCTGATCCAGAAGATGATCACGCCCATCAGGGCAAACACCAGCGAGCCCAGCATCACACCGGGGTTGAGCCATTGCACTTCCATGTTGATCTCCTTCAATAAATTCAATGTTCATCGGGGCGCAGGCAGCGCCTCATTTGTGGCCACCGCCACTGGAAAATCCGCCAAACGAACCACCCGAACTGCGTGAGCTCGACGTGCTGCAGTTTTCCACCTTCGGGTCGCAGTCCGAGCAGCGGCTGAAGAGCACCGACAGCAGCAACAGCAGCACAAAAATGACGATCAGCGTGCCCAGGCTCATGCCGGCGCCAGCACTCAAGGGGCTGGCATCGCTGCGTTTGAGCAGATCCTTCTTTTCTTCGAGCTTGAAGGCTGCTGCCACCTTGTCGCTGTCGATCATGCTGCCCACCGACCACACCACCTCGTTGGGTGACTGCTCCATCGACAGGATGCTGTTGCCGTTGACAAAGTCGCGGTTGCTGGTGCGCTGGCCCCGCGTCACCTGCCAGTAAAACTCGCCCAGCGCATAGCTGGTTTCGGCGTCGTAGCTTTCCTTGAGCGCGTACTTGGTACCCAGATAGGTGGCGCTTTGGCCGTTGCTGCTGAGCACTGGCGCTCCGGTGGCGGGTTTGACGACGCTCCAGCCATCGGTGGAATCGACCAGAAACTGAAAACCGCGCTGCTGGTTGTAGAGCAAGTACTCTTCCCAGCCAAATGACTCGTCGGCGTCACTCGGGTCGGTGCCTATGCGGTGCTGAAAACCCACCACCTGCCACGCTGCTCCTTGCAATTGGCCCACGGTGCCCAGGGCAATCAGCGGCTGCACCGGCTCGTCTTGCAAGGCGTGCTTGAGCTCACCGCCAATACCGCCCGACACATCGATCAGGCTGTGGCACGACGGGCAGGTGACGCTCTGGCTGGCTGCCAGCGTGACCGCCACGGCAGCGCCGCAGTTTGGGCAATTGAACTGGCGGCCGGTCTCGGATTTGACCGATGCCTCGCGCAGGCCGGTGAGTTGCAGCGTTTCCAGTAACACCGGCTGACCCAGCGCCACGCTGGGCGGCTGTGTGCTGTAGTCGATGCTCAGCACCTTGGGGCTGGGCAGAGCGCTGTCGGCGGCGGCGGTATCGGCTGGCGCACTGCTCGCCCCCTGACTGCGCAGTTCCACCATGGCAAACGGTTGGCCCAAGGCTGGCAGGTGCGGCAGTTCGCCTTGGGCGGCGAGTAGCATCACCTGCTGGTTGGAGGCCACGCTGAACGATTCACCGTTGATGGCGGTGCTGGCCCCCACGCGAAAACGCTCGGCCGGCGGCAACTCGCGCGCCATGGCTTGGGGCACGGCCCAGACATAGGCACCGTTGTCTTCGCTCAGGTAGGCGCTGCTGCCGTCGGCCAGCAGCGCAAACCACTCGGTCCAGGTGCCTTCGGCATATTTGTACTGTAGCCGCCCGACCAGCGTAAACGCCTGACCACGCCAGCTGCCGGAGGCCTGCAACTGCAGCGGGCTGTGGTCGTCAAACAGCTCGGCCATCTTGCCGATGCGCGACAACACCTCGCCGTTGCGCACAATGCTGCTCTGGCAATAGCCACACACCGCATGAGTGGACTGCGCGCTGGCAAAGTTGACCGGCGCGCCGCAGCCGGGGCAAGGTGCGCTGTAGCTGCGCTGCCCCGGGGTGCTAGCCATGACGGCTCCGCAGCATCCCGAGCCTGACCCTCAGCCTGCCAAAATTTATGACAAATGAGCCTCTAGCCCATATCTCGATTGCACTAGCAGCTATATTTGTCATAGCTGATCAAAGTCGTGTAGATGCTGCGACGCAAGCCAATGAGTAGGCTGCGGCTAAATCAGCTTTTTCAACAACTCGCTCTTTTTGGCATCAAACTCTTCTTGTGTGAGGATGCCCTTGGCTTTCAGGTCGCCGAGTTTCTCCAGCGTGGCCATCACGTCTTCGGCCTTCATGCCCACCGGGGCAGCAGCCACAGGTGCGGTGGCCGGGGCGTGTTGCGGTTGCAGTCCGGCTGCCAGATTTTGCGCCAGCACCTGGCCCAGTGCCACGCCGGCACCCAGGCCCATGGCATCGCCAGCAATGCCGCTGCCACCCCCACCACCGCCTTCGGCAAATTTGGGAATGGCCTGTGCCGTCTGGTACTGCATGAACTTGGCCATGTCGTTGCCAACCATGCCCATGCCGATTTTCTGGTCGAGGATTTTTTGCAGCTCTTCGGGCAGTGAGACGTTTTGCACCGTCATGCCTTCGAGCTTGAGACCGATTTTTTCGAACTCGGGGGCCAGTTGCCGCGTCAGGGCCTGGGCAAAGCTGAGCTGGTTGGCCGCCAGGTCGAGGAACGCGATGCCACTGCCAGCCACCGCGTTGCTGATGTTTTGCAGCACCAGCCCGCGCAACTGGCCGTCGATGTCTTCCACGCCATAGCGCTCACGCGTGCCAGAGATTTCGGTGTGAAACAGCTTGGGGTCGGCAATGCGGAAGTTGTAATTGCCAAAGGCACGCAGCCGCACTGCGCCAAAGTCGGCATCGCGGATAGTGATGGGTTGTGGCGTGCCCCATTTCTGGTCCAACTGCTGGCGCGTGCTGAAAAAATACACATCGCTTTTGAAAGGCGACTCAAACAGCTTGTCCCAGTTCTTCAGGTAGGTCAGCACCGGCAAGGTTTGCGTGGTGAGTCGGTGGGTGCCGGGGCCCAATATGTCAGCCACCTGGCCCTCGTTGACAAACAGTGCCAATTGCGAATCGCGCACCACCAGTTGCGCGCCATTCTGAATTTCCATGCCTGACATCGGAAAGCGCCAGGCCAGCGTGCCGTCGCCCTCCTCGGTCCACTGGATAACGTCAATAAACTGTTTCTTGATGAAGTCCATGAAGGCCATGTGCTGCTCCTTGGGTGGTGATGGGCGGGATGATACACAGACTGATGGGGCGGCCGGGACCTGCCGCTAATCAGAGCCGGCCCATGAAACACGCTGCCAGCCATTGCGCCATTGCCACCGGACTGATTGCGCAAATGGTGCTGAGCCAGTAGCACCAGCAGCAGCCCTAGTCAGCCCCGGCCGGACCTAGGCGGCGCGGCGGCAGGTGTTTTCCCTCACTAGCCAGGCTGGGTCTGACGCGCTAGGCTTGGGCCATGAGCAATTTTCAAGACGAAGTTCCACCACCACCTTATGTGCCGCCGCCGTCCGAGGCATCCCCCCGGGAGATCATCGTGCTGGCCTGGGGCGCGCCGCTGCACTGGCTGCGGCTGGGCTGGCGTGACTTGGTGGCACACCCCGGGATCAGTCTGTTTTATGGCGCGGTGTTCTGCGGCATGGCCTGGGTGCTGGGCGCGGTGTTTCGTGCCCGGCCAGAATTCACCATGACGATCGCCTCGGGCTGCCTGCTGGTCGGGCCATTTCTGGCGCTCGGGCTGTACGACGTGAGTCGCCGGCGTGAGCAGGGTTTGTCGCCCGGTTTTGCCGCCTCCATGACCTGCTGGCGCAACCATCTGCGCAGCATGGGGCTGTTGGTGGGCGTCCTGATCGTGCTGGAATTGCTGTGGGGACGCGCCTCACTGGTGGTGATTGCGGTGTTTTTCAACACCGGCATGCCCAGCTCGGTGGGCGTGGTGCAGGCGGTATTCAATCCCGACAACCTTGAATTTGTGCTGGCTTACACGCTGGTGGGTGGGGTTTTTGCCACGCTGGTGTTCGCCATCTCGGCGGTGTCCATCCCGATGATTCTGGACCGCGATACCGATGCCATCAGCGCTGCCATCACCAGCCTGGAAGTGGTGGTCAACAACACCGGGGTGATGCTGCTGTGGGGTGGCTTGATCGCGCTGCTGACAGCTGCGGCGCTGCTGCTGCCGTGGGCGCTGGGGTTGCTGCTGGTGGGGCCGCTGCTGGGGCATGCCACCTGGCACGCGTACCGAGGCTCGGTGCGCTGGCTTGCTGATGCGGCACCGGTTTGACGGCCACTGTCAGCGTCAAGTCGGCTCCAGCCGGGCTATGCTCGGGTGTGAATTGACCCGCTCCACTTCGCCGATGAATCCAAGCCATGACTGAACCCCGCCCCAATGTCCCGGCGATGCTGCTGGCCGCCGGCCGCGGCGAGCGCATGCGCCCCTTGACCGACCATTGCCCAAAGCCACTGCTGCACGTACAAGGTTTGCCCCTGCTGCAGTGGCATTTGCAGGCGCTGCTGCGCGCCGGCTGCCCTTGGGCGGTGATCAATACCGCCTGGCTGGGCTCACACATTGAACAGAAATTTAAGCATGTTTTTGTGCTCCAGCCCAATCAGGATAAGCGCGAGCAGCTACAAATTGAGGAATTTTTGAGCCTGCGCTACTCGCACGAAGGGCAAGATTTTGGTGCTGCGCTGGAGACCGCCGGTGGCATCTGCCGTGCTTTGCCCAAGCTGTGCCCGGTGCAGCACGACGCGGTGTTTTGGGTGCTGGCAGGCGATGTCTTCACGCCCGGCTTTGTGTTTGACCCAGCGGCTGTTACCGCCTTTGTGGCGGGCAGGAAACTGGCGCATCTGTGGCTGGTGCCCAACCCCGCGCACAACCCGCGCGGCGACTTTGGTCTGGACGCCAATGGCTTGGCCCTCAACCTGCCAGCCCAAGACCTGCGGCCACGCTACACCTACTCCACCATTGGCCTCTACCATCGTGCGCTGTTTGAAGCACCCTGGTGCGATATTGCGCCGGGCAACCCGCAAGGCATTCGGGCAGCTTTGGCGCCTTTGCTGCGCCGAGCCATGGACGCGGGTCAGGTGTCTGCGCAGCTCTACACCGGTGCCTGGACCGACGTCGGCACGCCTGAGCGCTTGGCACAGTTGAACTGCTGAATGCACAAAACCATAAACGCATTGAAAATCACCTTTTTACACGGACCACATTCACCATGAGCGCCAACGATTTTTCCATCTACGCCCAACGGCGCAACGCTTTGGCCCGCCAGATCGGCCCAGGCGGCATTGCCATCCTGCCCACCGCACCGGAGCAGCAGCGCAACCGCGACAGCGACTTTTTGTTTCGTCATGACAGTTACTTTTATTACCTCAGCGGCTTTACGGAGCCCAATGCCTGGCTGTTGATTGACGGCAAAGGCCACACCACGCTGTTTTGCCAGCCCAAAGACCTGGAGCGCGAGATTTGGGACGGCGTGCGGGTTGGCCCAGAAGCTGCACCGCAAACGCTGGGGGTGGATGCGGCGTTTTCGGTCAAAGAGCTTGACGCCAAATTGCCCGCCTTGCTGGACGGCTGTGACGCGGTGTGGTTTGCGTTTGCCACCCACAAGGGTCTGGAGACGCGCATCGACGGCTGGCTGGGCAGTCTGCGCGCCCGGGTGCGCTACGGCACCTTGTGCCCGCAGCAGCAGCGTGACTTGTGCAGCGTGCTCGACGAGATGCGGCTGGTGAAAGACGCGCACGAGCAAGACGTGATGCGCCGTGCCGCCAAAATCAGCGCCGCTGCCCATGTGCGCACCATGCAGTGCTGCGCGGGCATGATTCGCGCTGGCCACGAGGTGCGCGAGTACCACCTGGACGCGGAGCTGCTGCACGAATTTCGCCGCCATGGCTCGCAATACCCGGCTTATGGCTCGATCGTGGCCGCCGGCGCCAATGCCTGCGTGCTGCATTACCGGGCCGATTGCGGGCTGATTCGCACTGGGGAACTGGTGCTGATTGACGCGGGCTGTGAACTTGATGGCTATGCGTCAGACATTACCCGCACCTTCCCGGCCAACGGCATCTTCAGCGGCCCACAACGCGCGCTGTACGAACTGGTGCTGGCCTCACAACAGGCGGCCATTGCGGCCACCCGTGCCGGCGCGCGCTTTACCGATCCGCATGAGGCCACCGTCAAGGTACTGGCCCAAGGCATGCTGGACTTGGGGTTGTTGGACAAAAACAAGGTGGGCAGCCTGCAGGATGTGATCGAGAAACGCGCCTATTTTCAGTTTTACATGCACCGCACCGGCCACTGGATCGGCATGGATGTGCATGACTGCGGTGCCTACACCGAGCCGTCAGAGATCGGCCAGGTCAGCACCCGCAAGGACGCGCTCACTGGTGAACTCATCAAAGACCGTCCGGCGCGCATTTTGCGCAGCGGCATGGCGCTGACCATTGAGCCCGGTATTTATGTGCGCCCCGCCGATGGCGTGCCCGAGCAGTTTCACAACATCGGCATTCGCATTGAAGACGATGCCATCGTGACCGATACCGGCTGCGAGCTGCTTAGCCGCGATGTGCCGGTGGACATGGCTGAAATTGAAGCCTTGATGCGCGCCTGACACCCCATGCACCGAAGCCCGGTGGCGTTCGCCGACGGCAGACCCGGCGATACCGGGTCTAAAGAAAAAAGCCACCTTGAAGGTGGCTTTTTTTATAGCGGACTGCGTCCGCCAGACCTGGGTCAGGCCGCCAATTCTGCCTCAATGCGTGCCTTGGTTTCAGCCAGTGGCTGGGGCATGTGGTAGGCCAGCTTGGCGAACAGCTCGTCATGCAACTTCATCTCGGCAAGCCAGTCAGACTTGTCAATGCTGGTGACCGTCTTGAACTGCTCGGTTGAGAAGTCCAGCCCGTTCCAGTTGAGTGCCGAGTAGGTGGGGGTGATGCCGAAGAAATACTCCTCGCCCTGCGGTGCCGTGCCGTCCAGACGGTCCAGAATCCATTTGAGCACGCGCATGTTTTCGCCGTAACCCGGCCAGGCAAACTTGCCGTCTGCGCCCTTGCGGAACCAGTTGGTGGTGTAAATCTTGGGCAGCTTGACACCCTTGGCTTCCAGCTTGGCACCCAGATCCAGCCAATGCTGGAAATAGTCGCTCATGTTGTAGCCGGTAAACGGCAGCATGGCAAACGGGTCGCGCCGCACCACACCGGCCTGGCCCACTGCCGCAGCGGTGGTTTCAGAGCCCATGGTGGCCGCCATGTACACGCCGTCAACCCAGGTGCGTGCCTCGGTGACCAGTGGCACCGTGGTGGCACGACGCCCGCCAAACATGAACGCATCAACTGGCACGCCAGCCGGGTTGTCCCATTCGGGGTCGAGTGCCGGGTTGTTGGTGGACGACACGGTGAAACGCGAGTTGGGGTGCGCTGCCTTGGCACCGGTGGCCTTGGCGATCTCGGGTGTCCAGTCGTTGCCTTTCCAGTCGATCAGGTGTGACGGCAGGGCTTTGCCGGGCGCGTCATGCTCCATGCCCTCCCACCAGACATCACCATCGTCGGTCAGTGCCACGTTGGTGTAGATCACGTTCTTGTCCAGGCAAAGCATGCAGTTGGGGTTGGTCAGCATGTTGGTGCCCGGTGCCACGCCGAAATACCCGGCTTCAGGGTTGACACCCGGTTTGATCCAGGCAATGTCGTCACCCACGGTGGTGATCTTCCAGCCGTCAAAACCTGCCGGGGGCACCAGCATGGCAAAGTTGGTTTTGCCGCAGGCGCTGGGGAACGCTGCTGCCACGTAATGTTTTTTGCCTTGCGGGTTGGTGGCACCCAAAATCATCATGTGCTCAGCCAGCCAGCCTTCGTCGCGCGCCATGTTGGACGCAATGCGCAGCGCAAAGCACTTTTTGCCCAGCAATGCGTTGCCGCCGTAACCCGAGCCAAAGCTCCAGATTTCACGCGTTTCGGGGTAATGAACAATGTATTTTTCGGGGTTGCACGGCCAGGTGACATCTTTTTGGCCGGCTTCCAGTGGTGCGCCCACGGTGTGCATGCAAGGCACAAATTCACCCTCAGTGCCGAGCACGTCATACACCGCCTTGCCCATGCGCGTCATGATCTTCATGTTGGTGGCCACATAGGCACTGTCGGACAGTTCGATGCCGATGTGGGCAATCGGGCTGCCCAGCGGGCCCATGCTGAACGGAATCACATACATGGTGCGGCCCTTCATGCAGCCGGCAAACAGGGGTGGCGTGCCATCGGCCTTGCCGGTTTGCAGCAGGGCGCGCATCTCGGCTGGGGCCATCCAGTTGTTGGTGGG
>JAIFMT010000219.1 GCA_020048295.1 Rhodoferax sp. | reverse complement strand
TGGCAGCGCGCGTCGCTGGCCAGCGTCACCCGCTTGCAGCCGCAGCACGGTTTTGACGTGCAACTGGTTGCGTTGGTGCGCACTGGCTGGCACGACTGGCTGGGCCAGTGGCAAGCCGTTGCCGGCCCTGACAGTCCGGCGCGTGACCCGCAGGCACTGGCTGCGGCGAGCCCGGTGGTGCCGGCCATGGCAGGGTGCAGTGACGCACAAGCGCTGCAGCAGCTCAGAGCGCTGAGGCAATTTCAGGTGTTGTGCGCGCTGCGCGAGGGGCCGTGGGGGGTGCTTGCGGTCAACCGCGCCATCGCCCGTGCGCTGGGGTTTGCGCTGCAGGGCTGGTACGCTGGCCGGCCGGTGATGGTGACGCGCAACGACTACAACCTGGGCCTGATGAACGGCGATGTTGGCCTGTGCCCGCCCACCGCACGTGGCTTGCGCGTGGCGTTTGCGCTGGCCGACCCGCACGGCGAGCCGGTTGTGCGCTGGGTGCTGCCGAGTCGGCTCGACGCGGTGGAGACGGTGTTTGCCATGACGGTGCACAAGTCGCAGGGCTCAGAATTTGACCATGTGGCGCTGCTGCTGCCCGAGCGAATTACACCGGTGATGACGCGTGAGCTGCTCTACACCGGCCTGACGCGCGCCAGGCAGGCGTTGACGCTGGTGGTGCCGCAAAGCGGCGTGCTGCGCCAGGCGGTGGCGCGGCAGATCTTGCGCAGCGGCGGGCTGGGGTTTGAGCCAGCCCGGCTGTCGGCGTGATGGATCGCAGGCATTGCTGCGCAAGGCCCCCGACGGCATCGGTCGTTGGCCGACTTGCCGTGCGCCCAGCGCCGACCCGCGTGGCTTTGCCTTCGTCAACGAGGCGTGTCAGCTGCTGCCCGCGGCTGTCAGCAGCTGGCTGTGGATGTGTTGCACCAATGTTTGAGCGGTCGCGGGCGCGAGCTTTTCGGCATCAAAGCCAACATTCAGAATCAGCTGGCCCTGATAGGTGCTGGCGGCGGTGAACAGTGCCTGGTAGGGCATCGGGCACAGCGCAAACGAGATGGCATCCACGGCCGGGTCGTCGGGCACGGTGGCCACCGGGCCGACGTTGCTGACCATGGTGTTGTGCAGCGACGCTTGCAGCTTCTTCTGGAAAGCCGCCATGTGGCCGGGTTGCACCGCCGTGCCATCAAGCCCGAACATGTTGAAAAACAGATGCCCTTCACCGCGGCTGATTTGCAGCCGCGTCTGGCGCACGATGTCCTGCGCCAGCGGCCACAGCGGGGTGCTTGCCGAGACCGCGAAGGTGGCCGACACAATCGAGACAAACAGGCCGGTGGGTGCGGTGGGTGGTGCTGGCTCCAGATGGGCGCGCATGTCCACCGGGCTGGAGAGCATGAAGGTGGTGGGCGCATCGCCCGGCTGCAGGGCGGCTTGCGCCAGCAGCTGGGCCGCGCACAAAACGCCGTGCACGCTGGTGTCGTGCTGGCGCGCCTGGGCGATGAGCTGTGCGGTGTGCCCGGGCGAAAGCTTCAGGCGCAGCAGCTTGGGCTGTCTGGCCGTGTTGGCCGAGTCCAGCCAGGGCAGCGTGGCGGGCGCGCCATGGCGGCGGTAATCGGTGATCAGCGTGGCTTTGAGCTGCTTGGCAGCGTCGGGTTGCTCGGCCCAGCGGTAGCGGCTGGGCATCAGGTCGATCATGGCGGGCAGGGCAGGGCGGGTTGTTGTGCGGTGCTCTGCCGGGGCGCTGCCGACGGCCAGCAGGTGCAACAACCGACGCAGCAGGGCGATGCCGGCGCGCCCATCGGCAATGGCGTGGTGAAAACACAGCGCCAGCACGCATTGCCCGGGTGGCTGTGCGTCGGGTTCGGGCGCGTGCAGCTCCAGATACACGCAGCGCATCAGCGGCGCGCTACCCAGGGCAAAGGGCAGCGAGAGTTGGCGCTCCACCTGGTGCAGCCAGCGGTCTGAGCGCAGCGGGATGCAATCAAGATGAATCAGGGGGCCGGGGGTCACCTCGAAGCACAAGCCTTTCTCGTCAAACCAGTCAATGCGCGCTTGCAGCAGCGCGTTTTCTTGCTGTAGCGCGTCCAGTGCCTGGCGGATCTGATCGGGCATCAGGTCGCCCGTGCGTTCAGCAAACACCACGAAGTTCATGCTGGAAAACTGGTCGGACAGGGTGAAAAAAGCTTCTCCGGGGTCCAGCGGGCGGGGCAGGTAGGTCATGAGGAAAGGATCGTGCAAGGGCGGAGCCTGGATTTCATCACACGGCGTTGGCGGTGGGGGTGAGATTGGCGCGGTGGAACGTCCACGTCAGGTGCTGATTTGCTCTTTGTGACTGGCATTAACTGCCACATATGGCAGTCAGTTGCCGATCCGTCAACTGCCAATGTCATTGACGGCATGTCAAAGTGGCAGTGCAACGCCGCAAATCGTTGATTTTGTTGTTATTTTAGATTGCTTGCCGGTGGCACGAATATTGAACATCAGTCACCGCAGTGAGCGTCAGGCGCAGTCAGTCTTGTCAGGCACGCGTCGCCAACGTGTCAGTTTGCAACCCCCTCATTTGAAAGCGATCCATGAAACAACTTCACTTCCAGCAAAAATACCCCATCTCGGTGGCAGAAATAGCCAAGTCAGAAACCAGCTACACCAGCGTGGCAGAGGTGGCCGACTACTTCAGGCAAAAAATCGAGGCCACCGACAAGGTGGCCTACATTGGCACGTTTGACCACCACGCCCACACCAACAGCTTTGCTGGCGAGATTGCCGACAACATCGTGGCCGCCACCAACGTGATTTTTTGCTTTGGTCATGCCATTCCCAACCCGCAAGTGCTGGCGGTGCGGCCGCGCTCGATCGGTATTGCCGATCTGGGCGATCATTTTGTGGTGAGCTACATGGATGCCCCGATGAAGCCCGCCAACGATGCCATGCAGGCCTGGACGCTGGCCTTGCGCAACCAGGGCTAGTGCCGTGACCGCACCTGGTGAGCGCATCGCTGATGCCAAGTCATTTGCCAAGATATGAAGGAAAACATGTTGGATTTAACTGAGTTTTTATCCCCGGCCGATCGCCAGGCGCACCGTGTTGTACGTGTTCAGGAAATGCAGCAGCAGCTTGACGGCCAGCCTGCCGCTGCGCTGAGCGACATTGAGCGCGCCGATCTGGGGCTGATGCGTGAAGAAGAAAAGATCGCCCGCGATGTTTACAGTCAGCTGTTCGAGCGCTGGAACATCATGCCATTTGGCAACATCGCGGGTTCCGAGCAGGCGCACATGGACATGGTGGGCCTGCTGCTCAAACGCTTTGCCGTGGCCGATGTCATTGCCGGTCTGGACGTCGGGCACTTCGGCACCGCGGCAATGCAGGCCTTGCACGATCAACTGATGGCGCAAGGACTGCAAAGTCTGGAAGATGCCATCTGCGTCGGCTTGCACATTGAAGAGCTCGACATTGCCGACCTGCGCCTGACCAGTTCACGCACCCGCAACCCTGACATCCTGCGGGTTTATGCCGAACTCGAGCGTGGCTCCAGAAATCACTTGCGCGCCTTTTACCGCTGGAAGCAGCGCCTGGCCGTGCATTACGAGCCAACGCATCTGGCCCTGGCTGATTTCGAGGACATCGCCCATTCACCCAAGGAAAACTGCCATTGAGGGGCTACGGTGCGCCGCATGTTCTCGGTGGCGCAGTGCGGGTGTTGGCCCGTTGCACACTGGCTCAACCCATCAAATCCTTGTCGCTGCGGGGTGCCCGGTCCAGGTGGTACAAAAAGTAAATCAGCACCACCGTCGAGCCCACCAGCAGCAATGGCCCGAACAGCCAGAACAGCAGCGGCACGATGTAAAAGTAAGCCCGCGTGCCAATGCGGTAGAAGATGCCGGCACGGTTCATTTGTGCCACCACCTGGTCGGGTTGGGTTTGCGCCAGTCCACGCGTCAGTGGCACGTTGATTGAATAGCCAATGTGGTGAAACAGACGCACCGACATCGAAAACGAGAAAAAGGCGAACATCAGGTCAAACAGCATCATCAACAGCTTGAACAGCCACATCTCAGCGCTGGCATGGCCCAAAAAGTTCAACACATGCCAGGTGCCCGACAGTTTGTCTCCCTGCGCGCTGAGCGTCAGCACGCCGATGATCAGCAAGATAGCCGTGGAGGCCATGAAGCTGGCCGCCATGGTTGAATTTCGCAAGGTCTGCACCGCCAGAATGTCGCGCCGCTCCTGCATCACGGTCTCAACCCAGGCAGCGCGGGCGGTCAGCATGATGTCCTGGGCGCTGGATGCCGGGTCCAGCCGGGTACGCCGGGCCAGGTACACCTGGTACAGCAGCAGCGCTGCAGCACACAAAACAAAGCTCATCAGATCAGTGGCGTGGGCAGCGATGAATTCAAGCATGAGACCATTTTGCCATCTGATTAACGGCTGAAGCTGCCCCGATCAATGTCATGGTATTGCGACGCGCCCTAAAATCGGCCCATGAATGTTCCCCTGAACGCTGACCTGCACTGTCACTCAGTTGTCTCTGACGGTACCTTGACCCCCGAACAACTCGCCGCACGTGCCAAGTCCAATGGCGTGCAATTGTGGGCACTTACCGACCACGACGAGATCAGTGGTCAGTCTCGCGCCGCTGCGGCAGCCAGTGCCATCGGGCTCGATTACCTTACCGGCGTTGAAATTTCCACCACTTTTCTGCATCAAACCGTGCATATCGTCGGACTCGGCTTCGGTCTGGGCTATGAACCGTTGTGGCATGGCTTGCAGCAAACACGGGGAGGGCGGGCGCTACGGGCGCAGCAGATGGCCGATGATCTGGCGCGCATTGGTATTTCCGGCTGCTTTGAAGGGGCGCTTAAATACGCCGGCAATCGCGACCTGATTTCGCGTACCCACTTCGCTCGCTTCATGGTGGAGTCTGGGGTTTGCAAAGACACTTACGAGGTGTTCCGCAAGTACCTGACCGAGGGCAAACCCGGCTATGTCGAGCACCGCTGGGCCACGCTCAAGGAAGCGGTGACGTGGATTACCGATGCCGGCGGCATGGCGGTGATCGCCCATCCAGCACGCTACAAGTTCACGGCCAACGAAGAGTTTGCACTGTTCACCGAGTTCAAAGGCTACGGCGGACAAGGCGTTGAGGTTGTCACTGGCAGCCATTCCGCTTCCGAGTGCATCGCCTATGCCGATACCGCGCTTGAATTTGGCCTGGCCGCCTCGCGCGGCAGCGATTTTCACAGCCCCGACGAGAGCCGAACCGACCTGGGTGCCCTGCCTGACCTTCCGCCGCAACTGACTCCGGTGTGGGCATTGCTGCAAGACCGCGTGCTGCGCGCCACCGTGCCATAGAGACTTGTAAGGCTTCATGTTGATGTCGTTCTGGCGCTCCGCCCAAGGGGGTGGCATTTTGCTGATTGTGCTGACCACGTTGGCGTTTGCCACGCTCGATACGGCCACCAAACACGCAACCCAGCTGGCACCTGTGCTGATGCTGTTGTGGTTTCGCTACGCCTTTCAGGCAGTGGTCACTTTTTTGCTACGCTTTCCGGTGCAGAGGTTTCGCCTGTTTGTCACCCCCAACCCGAAGTTCCAGGCACTGCGCGGCGTGCTGCTGCTGACCACCAGCTTTTGCTCGTTCTATGGACTGCAGTATTTGCCAGTGGGCGAGTTCACCGCCATCGTGATGTTGTCACCGATGGTGGCCACGGCACTGGCCGCACTGGTGCTGAAGAATCATGTGGCGCATTTGCGCTGGGTGCTGATGGGCCTGGGTTTGGCCGGCGTTTTGCTGGTCGTGCGCCCTGGCGGCCAGGTGTTTGGCTGGGCGTTGCTGTTTCCGGTGGTGCTGGTCGGTGCCTATGCCTGGTTTCAGGTTTTGACCAGTCGCTTGAGCGGCGATGAGAACCCCTACACCACGCATTTTTATACCGGCCTGGTGGGCACGCTGGTGATGTGCCCGGTGGTGCTGCTGAGTTGGCGCACCCAGGCGCTGCTGGACCACTGGCCATGGTTTGTTCTGCTGGGCTTTCTGGGTACCTTTGGCCATTTGATGCTGATTCGCGCGTACAACCGCGCCAGTGCCGTGGTGCTGTCGCCCTATCTTTATAGCCAGATTGCCTTTGCCACGTTGTTGGGCTGGCTGGTGTTTCGGCATGTGCCGGACGCGCTGGCATGGATTGGCATTGCGATCATCGCCACCAGTGGCATCGGCAATGCCCTGCTGTCGGCGCGCGAGGCACAGCGCAAGCGGCGACAATAGCCCCATGCCGCAGATTTTTGAAATTCACCCAGATAACCCGCAACCGCGCCTGCTCAAACAAGCCACGGCCTTGCTCGACAAGGGCGAAGTACTTGCCGTCCCCACCGATTCAAGCTACGCACTGGTTTGCCACCTTGACGACAAGGCCGCCGCCGACAAGCTGCGCCGCATTCGCGGCGTGGATGACAAACATCATTTGACGCTGCTGTGTCGCGACCTGTCCGAGTTATCCAATTACGCGCAAGTGGACAACCAGCAATATCGCCGCCTGAAGGCGGCCACCCCTGGTGCCTACACCTTTATCCTGCAGGCCACCAAAGAAGTGCCGCGCCGCCTGAGCCACCCATCGCGCAAAACCATCGGTCTGCGTGTGCCTGACCACAAGGTATTGCAAGATTTGCTGGCGCTGCACAGCACGCCGCTGCTGGCCACCACCTTGATTGCACCCGGCGAAACCGAGCCAATGAACGATGCCGAAGAAATTTGCGAGCAATACTGCGGCCGTATCGCCGCCGTGATTGATTCGGGTGCCTGCGCGCGCCAACCCACCACCGTGATCGACCTGACCGGCAGCGAGCCGGTGGTGATTCGACAGGGCCGCGGGTCGCTGGCCGCTTTGGGGCTGTAGGCATTTTGGCCCACAGCCCTGTACTTTTCCCAGACCGATTTGCCCTGAGTTGACGCCATGGACTTTGCCCACCTGATCCAGACTATCGCGCTTTATGCCATTCCGGTGTTGCTGTCGATCACCGTGCATGAGGCAGCGCATGGTTATGCAGCCCGCTATTTTGGCGACAACACGGCCTATATGCTGGGGCGCGTCACGCTCAATCCGCTCAAGCACATTGATCCGATGGGCACCATCGTGATGCCATTGGTGTTGTATCTGGCCACCTCGGGTGCTTTTCTGTTTGGCTATGCCAAGCCGGTGCCGGTGCGCTTTGGCAATTTGCGCAACCCCAAGCGCGACATGATCTGGGTCGCGCTGGCCGGTCCGGGTGTCAACTTCATTCAGGCGCTGCTGTGGGGCGTGGTTTTTTTCCTGCTGCAGGGCATGGGGGTCAGCGAGCCGTTCTTCATTGAAATGGCGCAAGGCGGCATTTTGGTCAATGTGGTGATGTTTGTGTTCAATCTGTTTCCGCTGCCGCCGCTGGACGGTGGCCGCATTCTGGTTGGCTTGCTGCCCTATCGGCAGGCCATGCAGCTATCGCGCATCGAACCATGGGGTTTCTTCATCGTGATGGCGCTGGTGGTGACCGGGGTGGTCAGCAGCCTGTGGATGCGTCCACTGATGGGGCTGAGCTACCAGTTGATCAAGCTGCTGCTGTCCCCGCTGGCGGCATTGGCGGCTTGATTACTCAAACATTTCGTGTTTTTTTGATGGCGTATTTATGAGTATTGAGCGTTTTCTGACCGGCATCACCACCTCTGGCACGCCCCATCTGGGCAATTATGTAGGCTCCATCCGTCCGGCGGTGCGCGCCAGTCTGCGCAGTGGTGTGCAAAGTTTTTATTTTCTGGCTGACTACCACGCGCTGATCAAGGTTGATGAGCCCGCGCGCATTCAGCGCTCCACACTTGAGATCGCGGCCAGCTGGCTGGCCGCCGGGCTCGACCCTGAGCGGGTGGTGTTCTATCGGCAATCGGACGTTCCGGAAATCCCTGAACTCACCTGGTTTTTGACCTGTGTGGTGGGCAAGGGCGTGCTTAACCGTGCCCACGCCTACAAGGCTGCGGTGGACAAGAACATCGCCGCCGGTATCGATGCAGATGCCGAGGTGAGTGCCGGTTTGTTCATGTACCCGGTGCTGATGGGTGCAGATATTTTGATGTTCAACGCGCACAAAGTGCCCGTCGGGCGCGACCAGGTGCAGCACATCGAGATGGCGCGCGACATGGCGCACAGTTTCAATCACCGTTATGGTCAGCTTTTTGTGCCGCCCGATGCGGTCATTGAAGAGGCCGTGGCCACTTTGCCGGGCCTGGATGGGCGCAAAATGAGCAAGAGCTACGACAACACCATCCCGCTGTTTGCGCCGCGCGCGCAGTTGCAAAAGCTGATCAATAGCATCGTCACTGACAGCCTTGCACCAGGCGAGCCCAAGACTACCGAGGGTTCTGCGCTGTTCCAGATTTACCAGGCCTTTGCGTCCGATGCCGAGACCGATTCACTGCGACTGGCCTACGCCGCTGGCATCAGTTGGGCCGATGCCAAGCAACTGGTGTT
>JAIFMT010000117.1 GCA_020048295.1 Rhodoferax sp. | reverse complement strand
TCAGCAGCGGCACGGCGCGTTCGCTTTGCCAGTCCAGCGGATGCACGATCTGGCCGTCCGGGCAGACCAGTGCCAGCTCGCCAAACGGGGCTTCGTGCTCCATGTAGCGCGCCTCGCGCCCGCCGAGCAGGCCGGTGCGCGGGCAGCAGTGCCACAGCGGCTCTTCGCTGGCGGCACAGGCCAGTAGCACCGCGTCAACATCCGGATAGGTCGCCATGCGCTCCAGCGTGCGGATGGTCGGGTAGATGATAAAAAAGTTGCCCGCCCTGTGCCGCGCCAGCGCATCGGCCGGGCGCACCCAGACCGGCTCGAATTGCTCGGTTTCGTCGGCCACCGGGGTTTGGTCGGGCGGCATGCGCGCCACCAGAAACGGCACGTCAAAGCGCCGCGCCAGATCACGGTCGCCGACCCAGTGCGCCAGCACAAACACCTGGTGTGCCGCCAGCGTCAGGCCCTGCGCGGCGCATTGCGCGGCAAACGGCGCGCTGCGGTCCAGCCGGGCGATGTCACTCTGACTGGCAGGTGTGCCGTCGGCGTGGTTGGCCAGCAGCACGCCGAGTTCTTCAAAACTCTCGCGGATGGCGGCCACGGCTTGCGTCAGGTGCAGCTCGCTTTGCGTCGGGCGGCGCTGGGCGATGCCATGACATTGCGCGTCCGCCGCGTCGATGCCGCCGCCCGGGAAGACATAGGCACCGGGCAAAAAGCTTGCATGGGGCGAGCGCCGTGTCATCAGCACCTCGATGCCATCAGGCGTGTCGCGCAGCAGCAGCACGGTGGCGGCAGGGCGTGGCGTGGCCGGCGGGCGGGCGGGGTGCAGCAGTTGGGATGGACGGGGCATGGGTAAATTATGCGACCAGGAGCCTGACCCCGCCACGGCGAAGAGTGGCCAGCAGCTGACAATGGTCAGGCCGCTTAACGATCTCATCACAGGACACCCCATGGACATCCAGGCACTTCAACTGACTTTGCGTGAATTCGCTGCCCAACGTCACTGGCAGCCGTTTCACACCCCCAAGAACCTGAGCACTGCGCTGATGGTCGAAGCCGCCGAACTGTTAGAAATCTTCCAATGGATGACCCCCGAGGAATCCCAGGCAGCGCACCTGAACCCCGCCACCCAGACGCAGATTGCCGACGAAGTGGCCGATGTGCTGCTGTATCTGCTGCAAGTGGCCGACCACTGCCACATCGATCTGCCAAGCGCCGTGGCCCACAAGCTGACCAAAAACGCCATCAAGCACCCGGTTCCTGGCGCAGGCGCTGCATAGATAATCAGTCCCCATGCGAATCCCATTCACCAAAATGCAAGGTGCCGGCAACGACTTTGTGGTGCTCGACGAGACCCAGACGCGTTACAGCCTGACAGCAGCGCACTACCGTTTTCTGGCCGACCGCCACTTTGGCGTGGGTGCCGACCAGATTCTGTCGGTGCGCCCGTCACCCGCGCCGGGCATTGATTTTTCGTATGTCATCCACAACGCTGACGGCAACGAGGTCGAGCACTGCGGCAACGGCGCACGCTGCTTTCTGGCTTATGTGCGCGAAGCCGGCCTGACCCGCAACGACCAGGTCACGGTGCAAACCATGAACCGCGTGCTGCAACTGCACTGGCAACCCGACGGCCGGGTGACGGTCGATATGCAGGCCCCCGACTTTGAGCTCAGTCACCTGCCGTTTGATGCCAATGGGCTGCAGCCCAAGCCGTTCAATTCATGGCAAATATGGCCTCTAGCCCTTACCAGTCAAGCGCATATAGCTATTGTTAATGTAGCTCTGGTGTCGATGGGCAACCCGCACGCAGTGATGCAGGTGGACGAGGTGGATAGCGCGCCGGTCAACACGCTGGGGCCGCAAGTGCAAAGCCACCCGGCTTTTCCGCGCGGTGTCAACGTCGGTTTCATGCAGGTGCAGGACCGCAGCCACATCAAGCTGCGTGTTTATGAGCGCGGCGCTGGCGAGACGCTGGCCTGTGGCACCGGGGCTTGTGCGGCGGTGGTGGCGGGCATCCGCCTGGGCCTGCTTGATGCCTGCGTTGATGTGCAAACCCACGGCGGTCTGCTGACCATTGCCTGGCAGGGCGGCGAGCAGCCGGTGCTGCTGACCGGCCCGGCGACCCTCGTTTTTCAGGGGCAGATCGACTTGCCCGACCTACCCGCCGGCTAAGCCCGCGGCGCCCACACCCAGCCATTTTTACCAAGCTCCATTCGCCAACGCCGTTTCACCATGCCCAACACCACGTCCCTCGCCAGCGCCATCGGTAGCCCCATCACCGAAGACGATATTGCCAATTACCTGGCCAACACACCCGAGTTTTTCGAGCGTCACGCTGACCTGTTGGCCGCCGTGCAGCTGACCAGTCCGCACAGCCAGCGCACGGTGAGCCTGCAAGAGCGCCAGGCCGCGCTGCTGCGCGACAAGATCCGGATGCTTGAGCAGCGCATCATGGACATGATCCGTAACGTCAATGAAAACATGGTGCTGTCTGACAAGCTGCTGCTGTGGGCGCGCACGCTGTTCCTCAACGCCGACCCGCAGGCGCTGCCGCAGTTGATCGCCGACGAGATTGCCGACCAGTTTTCGGTGCCGCAAGTCGGCATCAAGGTCTGGGGCGTGGCGTCAGACTACGCGACGCAGCCGTTTGCACTCGGGGTCAGCGACGATGCCAAGTCGTTTGCCACCTCGCTGACCGAGCCCTTCTGCGGGGTCAACACCGGGCTGGAGGCCATCAGCTGGCTGCCTGAGCCGCAAGCCGCCACCTCGCTGGCCATTTTGCCGTTGCGCCCGGTGTCAGCGGGTGACCCGCCCAAGGGGGTGGTGCCGGCGTTTGGCCTGCTGGTGCTGGCTTCACCCGATGCCCAACGTTTCGCCAGCACCATGGGCACCGATTTTCTGGCGCGCATCGCCGAGCTGGCCAGTGCCGCACTGTCGAAGCTGCGCTGAGGGGTCATGTCTGCTGCCAACCTGCCCATCGCTGCGCCGCCCGAACCACTGGTGCAACGCTACCTGGACCATGTGCGGTTTGAGAAGCGCCTGGCCCAGCGCACCCTCATTCTCTACACGCTGGACTTGCAAAAACTGGCGTCGAATGCGGCTGCCGCCGGGGTGGCGCTGCACCAGGTGCAAAGCAGCCACATCCGGCGCTGGGTGGCGCAGATGCACAGTGGTGGGCGCTCCGGCCGTGGCATTGCGCTGATTTTGTCGGGCTGGCGCGGTTTTTACAGCTGGCTCGGGCGCGAAGGCGCGGTGGCTTGCAACCCGGTGCAAGGCGTGCGCGCACCCAAGGCGGCCAAGCCGCTGCCCAAAGCGCTGAGCGTGGACGATGCGGTGCAGCTGGCGAGTTTTCAGGCCGCTGCCCCGGACCCCTGGCTGGAGGCACGCGACGCAGCCATGGTGGAACTGCTGTACGACGGTGGTCTGCGTCTGGGCGAGCTGACCGGGCTCGATGTGTGTGCCAGCGCCAGCGCCCTTGGCTGGGTTGACCTGCAGGCTGAGCAAGCCCATGTGCTGGGCAAAGGCAGCAAACGGCGCATTGTGCCGGTGGGTCCCAAGGCGGTGCAGGCGCTGCAGGCCTGGCTGGCAGTGCGCGACCAGCGACTACTGGCGGGAGCGTCCGGGCGGGCAGCGCCAGCAGCGCTGCCGACATCACCGGATGCGCCCCAGCCATCCGCAGACGGCCAGCAGACGGCCCTGTTTATCAGCCAGCGCGGCCGCCGCCTGACGCCGCAGTCGATCTGGCAACGCCTGCGCGCGCGCAGCCTGCAAGCCGGCCTGGCTGCCCCGGTGCACCCGCACATGCTGCGCCACTCGTTTGCCAGCCATGTGCTGCAGTCCAGCAGCGATTTGCGCGGGGTGCAGGAGTTGCTTGGCCACGCCAATATCAGCACTACCCAAATCTACACCCGGCTGGACTTCGGCCACCTGGCCAAAGCCTATGACAGCGCGCACCCGCGCGCCCACCTCAAGCCCGGTGGTTCAAAATAGCCCTCCTTCCCATCTTTATCAAAGAGTGACCTATGCAAAAGCAAATCAGCGTGGTGCTGGACAAAGACGATGAGTTTTCTTTTCATGTGCCCGATGCGGTGGCGCTGACGCACGACGGCGCACGCGCCTGGCTCGACGAGCAGTTTGTCGCACTCGACTGCGAGCCGCTGCGCGCCAGCGGCAAGGTGCTCACCGCCGACAAGGTGCTGGTCATCACCCAGGCCGCCGGCCGGGCGCTGTTTGCCGATGCCCAGTGGTCTGCGGCCTACGTGGCGGCGGTGAGTGCCGCTTTAGGCAAGCCGATGATCCGCGTCGATGTGCCGTCGATGTCCATCACGTATTGAAAGCCTGACGGGCCATGCGCTTCAGGCAAGTTGACGTAACACCGTTGCAGGTGATTCGACGACGTTAAATTACCCTGGTAATATGCTAGGATTTCCGCCATGCTTCAAATCCAGACCAAACTCACTTCCCAAGGCCAGGTGTCGGTACCTGCGGCCGTGCGCCAATTGCTGAGCCTGACACCCGGCTCCATTCTGATTTGGCGGGAAGAAGGTGGGCGCATCAGTGTCGAGCGTTCGGTGCGCCATAGCACCGCTGAGGTGCATCAGGCCTTGTTTGGTGATGAGGCGGGGACACCCGGCCAGGTCCAGGACCTGGCGGCGCTCAAGCAGGGGATTCGACAGCATATGAAACGTCGTCATGCTGGCGGTTGATACCAATGTGCTGGTTCGTTTGCTGGCCCGCGACGACGCCGAGCAGGCCACAGCCGCCGATCAATTTGTACTAAAAGGGGCCTGGGTCTCGCATCTTGTCTTGGCGGAAACCGTCTGGGTACTGGACTCGGTTTACCAGCGAACACCGTCACAACTCATGCTGGCCATTGAATTGCTCTTGCTTCACGAGACCCTTGTGTTGCAGGATGCCGACACGGTGAGTGCGGCGTTGTCGCACTTTCGTAGCAAGCCTGCGTTGGGGTTTTCTGATTGCCTGGTGCTTGAAATTGCCAGAAAGGCGGGGCATGTGCCGCTGGGAACCTTTGATCGAACCTTGGCCAAGCTGCCAGGTGCTACCCGCATTTTTCAAGCATGAAAACCATTCACCTGCGTCCCGGCAAAGAGCGCTCGCTGCTGCGCCGCCACCCCTGGATTTTTGAATCGGCCATCGCGCGCGGCAGCGCTGATGCCGGGGAAACCGTGCGGGTTGAATCGGCTGAGGGGCAGTTTCTGGCCTGGGCGGCGTTCAGCCCGAGTTCCAAGATTCGTGCCCGGGTCTGGAGCTTTACCGAAACAGAGCGCATAGACGCATCTTTTTTTGTAGCTGCTTGCGCATTATCCATAAGGGCTAGAGCACGATTTGACATAAAAAGTGATGGAATGCGACTGATCCATGGCGAATCCGACGGGCTGCCCGGCCTGATTGTTGACCGCTACGGCGACACGCTGGTGGCGCAGTTCACTTCGGCCGGTGTCGAGCGCTGGAAAGACGTTATCGCCGATGCGCTGTTGGCGGCCACCGGCCTGAGCAGACTCTACGAGCGCAGCGACGCCAGCAGCCGCGCGCTCGAAGCCCTGCCCGAGATCAGCGGCTGGCTGCGAGGCAGCGGCCCGGTAGAGCTGCTGCTGACCCTGGACCAGCGCGACAGCCGCAAACGCTTTGCCGACTACGCGCACCGGCTGCAATTTGAACGGGTGCTCAACTGCTACTGCTACACCGGCGGCTTTACCGTGGCCGCCTTGCATGGCGGTGCGGCGCACGTCACGTCGATCGATTCGTCCGGCCCGGCGCTGGAAAAAGCCGCCGCCAACGTGGCGCGCAACGGTTTTGCCGCCAGCCGCGCCAGTTTCATGGATGCCGATGTGAATGCCTCGCTGCGCGCCTTTATTGAGCAAGGCCGCAGCTTTGATGCCATCGTGCTTGACCCACCCAAGTTTGCCCCCACCGTGGCCCACGCCGAACGCGCCGCGCGGGCTTACAAGGACATCAACCGGCTGGCGTGCAAGTTGCTTAGCCCCGGTGGCGTGCTGTTTACCTACAGTTGCTCGGGCGGCATCAGCGCCGACCTGTTCCACAAGATTGTGGCTTCTGCCGGTTGTGATGCCGGCATCGATGGCTATATTCACGAGCGCATGGGTGGCGCGCCAGACCACCCGATGACGCTGACCTTCCCTGAGGGCGAGTACCTCAAGGGGCTTGTCGTCATGCGCAAGTAGGCAGCAGCGCTGATCATCGTTACACTCGCTGCCTTCCAACTTAAGCGCACCCATGAGTCTGATTCCTGCCACCATCCTGACCGGCTTTCTTGGCTCGGGCAAAACCACGCTGCTCAAGCGGGTGCTGTCCGAGGCCCACGGTCAGAAAATCGCCATCATCGAGAACGAGTTTGGCGAGGAAAACATCGACAACGAGATTCTGGTGACCGACGCCAAAGAGCAGATCATCCAGATGAGCAACGGCTGCATCTGCTGCACCATCCGCGAAGACCTGCGCGAAGCGCTGCAACTGCTGGCCGCCAAGAAGCGCCAGGGCCTGCTGGACTTTGACCGCGTGGTGATCGAGACCACTGGCGTGGCCGACCCCGGCCCGGTGGCGCAGACGTTTTTCATGGACGACGAAATAGCCGAAAGCTACCTGCTTGACTCGATCTTGACGCTGGTCGATGCCGTGCACGCCGACAAGCAGTTGGATGACCGCCAGGAAGCGCGCCGTCAGGTGGGCTTTGCGGACCAGATTTTCATCAGCAAGACCGACCTGGTGTCGGCCGAAGACACCGAGGCGCTGAAGCACCGTCTGGCGCACATGAACCCGCGCGCACCGCAAAAGGCCGTGCATTTTGGCGAAGTGGCGCTCAGTGATGTATTTGACCTGCGTGGTTTCAACCTCAACACCAAGCTCGACATCGACCCGGATTTCCTGAAAGAAGATGACCATGATCACGCGGGTCACACCCATGACCATGCCGGACACGAGCATGCCCCGGGCGAGACCTGCAATCACCCGTCGCACCACAGCGGCCACCATCACGCCCACGACGACGACGTGAAAAGTTTTGTCTTCCGCTCGGAGCGGGCGTTTGACCCCGCCAGACTGGAAGACTTTCTGGGCGCTGTGGTCAATGTTTATGGCCCGCGCATGCTGCGCTACAAGGGCGTTCTATATATGCAGGGCACCGACCGCAAGGTGATTTTTCAGGGCGTCCACCAGCTGATGGGCAGTGACCTGGGGCCGGCCTGGGGTGCAGATGAGCAGCGCTGTAGCAAGATGGTGTTTATCGGCATCGACTTGCCGCGCGACATCTTTCTGCAGGGTATGGAGAAAAGCCTGGTCTGATGACCCGACCGGCGCAGATAACGGATCGATGATGTTTGTCTCGCTATTGCAAATGATGGGTTTTTCTGTCACCAAGCCAGTACACTCGCGCGCCGATGAAAAGTCCCAGGTGCCCCAAGCCAAACCGGCAAGCGCCCCCGTTCATTCGCCAGACAGCGTCAGCAAGAACAAAACAACACAGGCAAAACCTGCCAGGAGACCCACCGTGAAAGCGCAAACCGTGAAATCGCATGCCCAGGCTGATACCCTGGCGCAAGCAGGCAAACCAGCCAAGGTGGCCGCCAAAGCCGCATCCAAGACCTTGCCGATGTCATCGCCGCCCAAGTCACCCGCCGGCGCAACCCCTGCGCCAGCACCCAAAGCCGAGAAAGCTGCCAAACACGCGCCTGCCAGCCCTGTCGATCATGCTGCAGCCGCCGCTAAAACCAGCAGCCCCACATCCAAAAAGAAACCCGAAGAAGTGACCAAGAACACCCACGTTGAAGCTGCCACGGCAGCCCCCAAGAACATTGCACCTGCCGCTGTTGTCAAAACTGTTGTGCCCGCGACAGCGCAGCTCACGCCGCTGGGGGTTCCCGTGCGATCAGGCCGGCCGTCGTCGCGGCTGGCGCAACTCACTGTGCCGTCGATGGCGCAATCGGTCGCATCCACCGCCGCCAAATCGAGTTTTACCCAGATGAGCACGACAGCGCCGATCACTCCGGTGGTGGCCACATCGGTCAAGAAAGACCCGGCGCTCGCCGACAACTGGAAAGCCAAAGCCGTTGCCGATCTGAGTGATGCCGAAGTCATCGCCATGCCCGATGACACGTACATGAACGACACGCAGATGGCGTTTTTCCGCCTCAAGCTGGTGCGTCTGAAAGAAGACATCCTCAGCAATGCCGGTGAAACCACCGAGCATCTGCGCGAAGACACGGTGGTGGTGCCCGACCCGGCCGACCGCGCCACCATTGAAGAAGAGCACGCACTGGAGTTGCGCACGCGTGACCGCGAGCGCAAGCTGCTGAAAAAGATCGAGCAGTCGATCAACCGCATCGATGCCGGTGACTATGGTTATTGCGATGAAACCGGTGAGCCCATCGGTGTCGGCCGTCTGCTGGCCCGCCCCACCGCCACCTTGTCGCTCGAAGCGCAACAGCGCCGCGAACTCAAGCAGAAGATGTTTGGCGACTAAAGCCCGACCGCTGGCCTGCCGGGCACCCTGGTTGAGATGATGGCAACACAAGACAACGGCCCTGGTTTGCTGTCGAAGGTTGCCAAATTTGTGCGCAACCCGACGGTGGATTGGGTGGATCTGGACAAGCCCGCAGAATCGCGTGCGGTGGACAGCAGCAAACTGGCGCTCAAACAGATGATAGAGCGCAAACAGTACAACGATGCGGTGCGCCGACGTGAATTCGACAAATTGCGCAAACTGCGCCTGAACCCTGGCCTGCCCGTGGCGGGTGGAACCGCGCCCACCTCGGCATTTCAGGACAGTTGGGGCTACTCGGTGTTTGAGGAACGTGCCAATACACTGAAGAAAATCGACGAAATCGAAGCCCAGATGTCCAAGCAATGGTGGAAAGGGCGCGCGACCGATGCAGTGCCGTCTGGTCAGACAGCTCATGCGGCGCAGAATGTGCGCGACATGGACAGTGCATTTGCCACCACCATGCCCTCGGACATGGTGGACGAGGAGGAAAGTGTGGCGACCCAGATGGGCATGGGCACCGAGGCGGACGAGTCCGCGCAACCAGCCCATGCCGTCAACACGTCTGAAACCTTCGCCGGTGTATTTTCCGTATCGCCGCCGGTGCTTGCGGTTGCTGAGCCAAGCGCGACCGATGCCACGCTGGAGGAGGCAGCCATCCGCTTTGCCAATGGCGATGATGCGGGTGCAGAGTCGGCGTTGTTGACGGCGCTGCAGGGGCAGGCAGCGCCCGACGAACGGGCCAGAAGCTGGGCGTTTGCGCTGCTTGACATCTACCGCGCCACCGGCCAGCAGGTTAATTTTGAACGTATGGCGGCCGACTATGCCAAGCGATTCAATATGGCAGCTCCCGCGTGGGTTGCAATGGGCCAGACCGCTGCGCCCGCAGCGTCCCCTCTGGCCAATTCAGCGCTGGCACCGGATACGGCCGGACCTGCGCTGTGGCGCAGCCCGGAAAATCTGGATGTTGAGGCGACGCTGTCGCTTCAGGCCTGGGGGAATGCACCGCCAAACCCCTGCTGGCTGGACTGGCGGGCCCTGAACACCATCACGCCGGCGGCCGGTCAGGCGCTGGCCGTCGTACTGGCACGCTGGTGCGAACTGCCTTTGAAACTGGGCATGGAGGGTGTTGAGCTGCTGGCGCAACGACTGCGCGACTACACACCCATGGGCGACACCGGTGTGCCCCAGTTCTGGTGGCAACTACGGCTTGATTTGCTGCGACTGCTGCGCCAGCCTGACGAATTTGAGGGCGTGGCACTGGATTTTTGTGTCACCTACGAAATATCACCGCCGTCCTGGCTACCGGCGCGCTGCCAGCTGTTGCCTGCCAGCGCTGCGCCTGCAGTCGCCGAGTTGCCAGCGGCTACTGTGACGGCAGCGTTGGCGCAGGCGCAACCCCTGACGCTGCAGGGTGAGATCCTGGGTGACGCCACGCCGGTGCTGGAATCGCTGCGCCTGGCCGCACCCACCGGGCAACCGCTGGTGATTGTGTGCGCCAACCTGGTTCGGGTTGACTTTTCGGCGGCAGGCAGCATGCTGAACTGGATGGCCAACGCCCAGGCCGCCGGTGTGCGTGTTGAACTGCGCGACGTGGCATCCCTGGTGGCGGCCTTTTTCTATCTGATCGGCATCCATGAGCATGCGCGAATCACCCAACGAACCTATTAGGACACCTTCTTTCATGGATCAATACCACGGCACCACCATCATCAGCGTGCGTCGCCAAACGCCCGCGGGCACGCAGGTGGCCATTGGCGGCGACGGTCAGGTCACGCTGGGCAACATCGTCGTCAAGGGCACCGCGCGCAAGGTGCGCAAGCTCTACCACGGCAAGGTGCTGGCGGGTTTTGCCGGTGCCACGGCCGATGCCTTCACGCTGTTTGAGCGTTTTGAAGCCAAGCTCGAAAAACACCAGGGTCACCTGGTGCGCGCTGCCATTGAGCTGACCAAGGACTGGCGCACCGACCGCGTGTTGCGCCGCCTGGAGGCCATGCTGGCGGTGGCCGACCTGGAGGCGTCACTGATCATCACTGGCAATGGCGACGTGCTGGAGCCCGAAAACGGCATTGTCACCATCGGCTCGGGCGGTGCTTATGCGCAGGCCAGCGCCATCGCGCTGCTCAACCACACCGAGATGTCAGCGCAGGACATCGTCAAACGCTCGCTTGAAATTGCCGGCGAAATCTGCATCTACACCAACATGAACCACACGGTCGAAGTGCTCTGATCGACCATCGAATATGTCATCCCTCACGCCCCAACAAATCGTCACCGAACTCGACAAACACATCGTTGGCCAGCAGCAGGCCAAGCGCGCCGTGGCCATTGCCCTGCGCAACCGCTGGCGGCGCCAGCAGGTCGATGCCAGCCTGCGCAGTGAAATCACCCCGAAAAACATCTTGATGATTGGCCCCACCGGGGTTGGCAAGACGGAGATTGCGCGCCGCCTGGCACGCCTGGCCGATGCCCCGTTCATCAAGGTCGAAGCCACCAAGTTCACTGAGGTGGGCTATGTGGGCAAGGACGTGGATGCCATCATCCGGGACCTGGCCGACATTGCCGTCAAGCAGACCCGCGAGGCCGCCAAGCAACAGGTGCGCGAGCGCGCGCAAGACGTGGCCGAAGACCGGGTGCTGGACATCCTGATTCCGATGCCGCGCCAGGAATTTGGCGTGCTGGAGAGCCAGGAGCCCGAGAGCGCGGCGCGCCAGACTTTTCGCAAAAAGCTGCGCGAAGGCCAGTTGAACGACCGCGAGATTGAGGTGGATTTGGCGCACACCGCACCGCAACTCGAAATCATGGGCCCGGCCGGCATGGAAGAAATGACCGAGCAACTGCGCGGCATGTTTGGCCAGCTCAACCAGAACAAGAAGCAGACGCGCAAGCTGAAAATCAGCGAGGCCCTTAAATTGCTGGCCGACGAAGAGGCCGCCAAACTGGTCAACGAGGACGACATCCGCACCCAGGCGCTGCACATGCTGGAGCAAAACGGCATTGTGTTCATCGACGAGATTGACAAGGTCACCTCGCGCTCGGAAGGCAGCGGGGCCGAGGTGTCGCGCCAGGGCGTGCAGCGCGATCTGCTGCCGCTGGTGGAAGGCACCAGCGTCTCGACCAAATACGGCACCGTCAAGACCGACCACATCTTGTTCATCGCCTCGGGCGCGTTTCACTTGAGCAAGCCCAGCGACCTGATTCCCGAGTTGCAGGGGCGCTTTCCGATTCGGGTTGAACTGCAAAGCCTGTCGGTGGAGGATTTTGTGGCCATCCTGACGCAAACCCACGCCTCGCTGGTCAAGCAGTACCAGGCGCTGCTGGCCACTGAGCAGGTGACAGTGGAGTTTTCAGAAGCCGGCATCACCCGGCTGGCGCAAATCGCCTTTGATGTGAACGAGCGCACCGAAAATATTGGCGCGCGCCGACTCTCGACGGTGATGGAGCGCCTGCTCGACGAGGTCAGCTTCAGCGCCACCACCCTGGCCGGCCAAACCGTGCACATCGATGCCGCTTACGTTGAGTCGCGCCTGGCCGAACTCAGCAAGAACGAAGACCTGAGCCGCTACATTCTCTGAGCCAGCGACCTGGCTCGGCGCTAGCGGCTGCGCCCAGCCTTGTAGGCGGCTTTTTGCGTTTGTTGCGGCACGCCGCCGATGCCTTTGGCCTGCGCGAGGCGAGCCATGGCGGTGGCCGCGTGGGCATGGGTGATGGCCAGGCCCAGCGCGTCGGCCGCATCGGCACCGGGCAATCCGGGCAGGTTCAACAGGCGGCGCACCATTTCCTGCACCTGCGTCTTATCGGCGCGACCATAGCCAACCACCGCCTGTTTCATCTGCAGCGCGGTGTATTCGGCCACCGCCAGGTCGCACGCCACCAGCGCCGTGACCGCTGCGCCACGCGCCTGTCCGAGCAGCAAGGTGGACTGCGGGTTGACATTGACGAAAACGATCTCAACCGAGGCGGCATCGGGCGTATAGCGCGCCACCACTTCACGAATGCCATCAAACAGCACCTTCAGGCGTGCCGGCAACTGGTCTTTTTCTATGTGCGTGGTGCTGATGGTGCCGCTGGCCACATACGCCAGCGCAGCACCGTCGGCGTCCACCACGCCAAAGCCGGTGGTGCGCAAGCCAGGGTCAATGCCCAGAATTCTCATGCGCTCCCAATAATATAGCTGTTAGCGAATACTGCATATGGGTTAGAGACCAAAATACCATCTAAGTGAGTGGAAGAACACCGGCGCGGCAAAACACAGCGAGTCAATCCGGTCAAGCATGCCGCCGGCACCGGTGACGCCGCGGCCCTCGCCGCGCCAGATTGGAATGCCCCGGTCGCGCTTGAGCGCTTTCATGACCAGGTGCCCCAGCGACCCGGCTGCACAGGCGATGAATGACATGGCAAATGCCTGCGCCGGCTTGAACGGTGTGATGCCCGTCAGCAGCGTGCCCAGCAGGCTGCCGGCGATCATGCCCAGCCACCAGCCGCGCCAGCTGAAGCTGTGGCTGATCTCCGGCATGGCCGGCTGGCCGCGCAGCCAGCGACTGGCCAGGTGCTGGGTGACCATGCAGGTTTGCACCACCAGCACCAGAAACAGCATCAGGAAAGCGTTTTTGTTGTTGTAGCGCGGAAAGTGCAGCAGCAGCAACGCCGGCACATGGCTCATACCATAGATGCTGACCATGATGCCCCACTGCAACTTGGCATTTCGCTCCAGAAAGCGCTGCGGATCGTTGGCCAGCGCGCTGGCCACCGGCAGGGCCAGAAAGACATACACCGGAATGAATACCGTGAACAGGTCAAAGTGTTCGGCGCCGACCAGCCAGTATTGAAACGGTAGCACGCCAAAAAATGCCAGCACCAGGCTGCGGTGGTCGCCGTGGCGGGTGGGCGACAGCGTGAGAAATTCGCGCAGCGCAAAAAACGAGCCCAGGCCAAATAGCACCAGCCGCGCCACGTCGCCTGATAGCCAGGCGATCCAGAACACAAAAATCATCACCCAGCTGGTTTTCAGCAGTTGCCCCAAGTGGCTGACCAGGCGACGGTGCTGCTCGGCCCTGCCTGAGTCCTCGTACTCGCGCATCGACAACAGGAACAGCGCCACACCGGCAAGCAGCAGCAACCCGAAGACGATGATGAACAAGGCGCCAACCTGCTGCGTGGCGCTTAAGCTTTTCAGGGTGGAGTGCATGAGGACGACCCGCCAGGTTCAAATCTGGCGCAAGGCGATGACCGCCTCGCGCGCACGCGTCAAGAATGCCTGTCGCTCTTCGCCAGGCTGCACCCGCATCGGCGCGCCAAAGGTCACCGAGCACAGCACCGGCACCGGCACCACCTCGCCTTTGGGCATGACGCGCTGCACGTTGTTGATCCATGCCGGAATCAGCTCGACCTCGGGAAATTTGTGCGCCAGGTTGTACAGCCCGGCCTTGAAAGCTTGTGGTTCGTCGGCGTAGCCGCGCGTACCCTCAGGAAACAAAATCAGCGAGTCACCGGCTTGCATCGCCTCGATCAGCGGCTCCAGCGGGTCTTCGCCGCTGTGGCGCTCGCGCGAGACATAAATCACGTTGAACACCGCCGTGG
>JAIFMT010000105.1 GCA_020048295.1 Rhodoferax sp. | reverse complement strand
GCTTTGGCGGCCGAGTAGTTGGTCTGGCCCGCCTGGCCCTTGACCCCGTTCACGCTGGAGATGTTGATGATGCGGCCCCAGCCTTTTTCAACCATGCCGCCGACCACTTGCTTGGTGACGTTGAACATGGAATTGAGGTTGGTTTCGATCACCGCGTCCCAGTCTTCGCGGGTCATTTTCAGGAACATGCGGTCACGCGTGATGCCGGCGTTGTTGACCAGCAGGTCAATGATGCCGTGCTCGGCGTGGGCCTTGTTGAAGGCCTCCACCGTGCTGTCCCAGTTGCCCACATTGCCTGATGAGGCATAAAAAGTGTAGCCCAGCGCGGCTTGTTCAGCCAGCCACTTGGGATAGTCACGCGTGGGGCCACAGCCGGCGATGACCTTGAAACCATCTTTGCTCAGCCGCTGGCAAATGGCGGTACCAATACCACCCATGCCACCGGTCACGTACGCTACTCTTTGACTCATGAATTGCTCCTCTTATGAATATGACCACCTGAAACACCTTGGAAAACCAGACGCAAACCGTTGCCAACAGACATCGGCTTGCGCAGTCGCTTCATTATGAACGCGTCATCAGCGCTCCAGCGCCATGGAAACCCCCATACCGCCACCAATACACAACGCTGCCAGACCCTTCTTGGCATCGCGGCGTTGCATTTCGTGCAGCAAGGTCACCAGAATACGGCAGCCGGACGCACCAATCGGATGGCCAATGGCAATCGCACCGCCATTGACGTTGACCTTGGACGGGTCCACTTCGAGCTGCAGGTTCACCGCGCAGGCTTGCGCGGCAAAGGCTTCGTTCAACTCAAACAGGTCAACGTCATTCACGCTCCAGCCGGCACGTGCCAGCGCCTTGCGCGATGCCGGCACCGGGCCCAGACCCATTTGCGCCGGGTCAAGGCCGCTGGTTGCAAAAGAGGCGATGCGGGCCAGCGGAGTCAGACCCAGGGCGGCGGCCCGTTTGGCCGTCATCACCACCACAGCAGCAGCACCGTCGTTGATGCCCGAGGCATTGCCGGCGGTCACCGAGCCGGTCTTGTCAAACGCTGGACGCAAACCCGCCAGGGCTTCGGCATTGGTTTTGCGATTCAGGAACTCGTCGGTGTTAAACACCAGCGGGTCGCCCTTGCGCTGGGGAATGCTGACACCGACGATTTCATCCTTGAACTTGCCGCCGTCTTGCGCTGCAGCGGCCTTTTGCTGGCTGGCCAGGGCGAGCGCGTCCTGCATCTCGCGGCTGATGCTGCAGGCGCGGGCCACGTTTTCGGCGGTGATACCCATGTGGTAGTTGTTGTACACATCCCACAGGCCGTCAACGATCATCGAGTCGATCATTTTCCAGTCGCCCATGCGCTGGCCGTCGCGGCTGCCCATCAACACGTGCGGGCTGGCGCTCATGTTTTCCTGGCCACCGGCGACCACGATATCGCTGTCGCCCCAGGCGACAGCCTGCGCTGCCAGCATGACCGATTTGAGGCCCGAGCCGCACACGGCGTTGATGGTCAGCGCCGGGGTTTCCATCGGCAAACCAGCCTTCAGCGTGGCCTGACGGGCCGGGTTTTGCCCGGCGCCTGCGGCCAGCACCTGGCCCATGATGACTTCACCAATCTGGTCGGGGGTCAGTTTGGCGCGGGCAATGGCCTCGCGGATGACGATGCTGCCCAGTTCGGTGGCGGCGACTTTGGCCAATCCGCCGCCAAATTTGCCCACGGCGGTACGCGCTGCTGAAACGATGACGATATCTTCCATGTTGATCTTTCTGTTCAGGTTAAAAGTGAGGTTGAAAAAAATCAGGCCTTGGCCAACACATAGCGGCCCGGCGCCGGCTCGATGGCCTTGTATTTGCCCTTGCCGTAGGTTTTAGGCGCGGCAATCTGTTTGTCAGACTGACTGGCCAGCCACTGCGACCAATCGGTCCACCAGCTGCCGGGATGCTCGACCGCGCCTTCAAACCATTCGGCGTGGGTTTTGGGCAGCAGGCCGTCGTCGCGCGTCCAGTAGCAGCGCTTGTTTTTGGCCGGCGGGTTGATCACACCGGCAATGTGGCCCGAGGCCCCCATGACAAAACGCTTCGGACCCGGCAGGTACTGGGTGGTGGCGTAGGCACCGTTGATGGGCACGATATGGTCTTCACGCGAACCGTAGATGTAGATCGGCAGGGTCACCTGGTTGAAGTCCACCTTTTCACCGCAGACCACGGCTTTGCCGGGCTTGGTGAGGTTGTTTTCAAGGTAGGTATTGCGCAGATACCAGGCGTAGAACGGGCCCGGCAGGTTGGTGCTGTCGGCGTTCCAGTACAGCAGGTCAAACGGCGGCGGGGTTTCGCCCTTGAGGTAGTTGCCCACCACGTAGTTCCACACCAGTTCGTTGGGGCGCAGAAAACTGAAGGTGCTGGCCATGTCGCTGCCCTTCATCATGCCGCCCTGGCCCATTTCTTTCTCACGCTTTTGCACAAAAGCTTCGTCAATGAACAAGTCAAGCACGCCGGTATCGGCAAAATCGACCATGGCGGTCAGGAAGGTGGTGCTGGCCACCGAGGTGTCGCCGCGCGCTGCCAATACCGCCAGCGCGGTGGACAGCATGGTGCCGCCGACACAAAAGCCCAGCGTGTTGACGCTCTTGGCACCGGTAATTTCCTTGGTGACGCTGATGGCCTTGAGAATGGCGTGCTCAATGAAGTCGTCCCAGGTGGCCTTTTCCAGGGACGCATCGGGGTTGCGCCAGCTCACCACAAAGGTGCGGTGGCCTTGCGCCACGGCGTAGCGAATCAGCGAATTGTCGGGCTGCAGGTCAAGAATGTAGTATTTGTTGATGCTCGGTGGCACCAGCAAGAACGGCTTTTCATATACCTTGTCGGTCAGCGGCTTGTACTCGATCAGCTGGATGTAATCGTTCTCAAAGACGACCGCGCCTTCGGTGGTGGCAATGTTCTGGCCAACGGTAAACAGGCTCTCGTCGGTCATCGACATGTGACCCTTGTTGTAGTCCTGCAACAAATTGCGGACACCTTTGGAGATGCTCTGGCCCTTGGTTTCGACGGCCGCATGCAACGCATCGGCATTCATGGCCAGAAAGTTGCTGGGAGCGGCAGCGGCATTGAGCTGCTCGACGGTAAAGCGGATGCGGGCGCGGGTTTTGTCGTCGGCTTCGACAGCATCGACCAGGCGCAGCAGGGTTTTGGCGTTGAGCAGATAGACCGCAGCGGTAAAGCTGGCCATCGGGTTGGCAGTCCAGGCCGGTGACGAAAAGCGCTTGTCCTTGAGCTCAAGCTTGTTTTGCAAGCCTTGCGTCCACAGTTCAGCGGCTTCCTTGAGATAGTCCTGCTGCAGCTGGTGCAACTTGGCCTGATCAAAGGTGATTTTGGGGGGTTGCGTGGTGGGTGCCATCAGTTTGCCGGTCATGGAACCCAGGTCCATGTTCTGGAACGACTCAAAGGCACTTTTCCAGTTGTCAGTCATGGTCTGCTGAAATTTTTGTGCGGATTGTTGCCAAAGTTCGTGCGTATCGTCTTTCATGCTTTACCCTTATGCCAGTCAAAATTGAAATCGCGAGTATCAAGGCGCAGACATTCGAGAACCTGACAAATTGTTGACGCCGATCAAAAAAATCATATCCCCATGTACATCGTTCCCATCGCCTGGCTTTACGTCGCACTGATGATGGCCGCCGCCGAGGCCACCAGCAGCAATGGCACCGTGCTGGGCGCGCTCGTCACCCTGGTGCTGTATGGCCTGCTGCCCATCGGCATCGTGGTCTATATCATGGGCACCCCGGCGCGCAAGCGGGCGATCAAGGCGCGTGAGGCAGCAGAGCTTGAAGCGGCGCAGGCACTGAGCGCTGTGCCGTTAACGCAGGCGCCAGTTTCTGCCGATCCGGTGCCGTCAGACCTCGCGCCAGATGCTCACCGCCATGCGGCCGCTGACGCCGTCGCGCCGGTGCGAAAAGAAGCGTGACGGCTGGCTGACGGTGCACCAGCCAGGGCTGCTGTCGTTGCCGAAGATGTGGCCAATGCCCATCGCATTCAAGCGCTGGCGTGCCAGCCCGGCCAGATCAGCCAGCCACTTGTCACCCTTGGGCACAAAGCAGTGGGCTGCCTGCGCGTCGTGCGCCACAAAAGCGGCGCGCACTTCGCCGCCCACCTCAAATGCCTGCGGGCCGATGCAAGGCCCCAGCCATGCTACCGTTTCAGTAGCTTTTAGCGCAATATCAGAAAGGGCTGGAGCACTAAAAAGCTTATAAGTCGATTCCAGAACACCGCACCCGCCCTGCCCCACCAAACCGCGCCAGCCCGCGTGCGCTGCGGCCACCCGATGCCCTGACCGGCTGGTAAACAGCACCGGCAGGCAGTCGGCCACCATGATGGTGCAGGCCACGCCAGTCTGGTTGGTAACACAGGCATCAGCCACGCTGGCTTGCGCAGTGGCGGCATCGATGGGCAGCACGCCACTGCCATGGACCTGGGTCAAAAACACCGGCTGCGCGCCGATGGCGCGTTGAAAAATCTGCCGGTTGGCCGCCACCTGCGCCGCATCGTCGCCGACATGGTCACCCAAATTCAGGCTGTCATACGGTGCCCGGGATACCCCGCCTGCGCGCGTGCTGCACACCGCGCGCACGCCAGCGGGCGCCGGCCAGTCAGGAATCAGCCAATCCGGGCTCATGCGTGGGCAGCGCGCACCTTGGCGTAGGCCTTGAGCAACTGGTGATGCATTTCGCAGCCATCCAGCGCCAACCCGGGCGCGCTCAGGCCCATGAAGCGGTCGTCCTGCATGATCAGCGCGTGCGCCTGCGCCAGCGGGCCGGCACCGTAGAGCAGCGCCACAGCATCCAGATACGGGCCGCTGTCACCCATGTCGGCCAGGTGAATCAGGTTCTGGATGCAGGCATACACGCGCTTGCGCTGGGTGTCGATCTGGTCAAAGTTCAAAATCCACTCGCAGCCTTCCAGCGTGGCGGCTTCGTCGCCCACCGCCAGCGCCAGCAGGGTTTTGAGTTCGCCCAGCCGCAGGTCAGCCCAGAAGCTGTCGGCATCGGCGGCCAGGCCAATCAGCGCGGCCACCGGGCGCTGGTCTGCCAGGCCGCAGTCGTTGAGGGTTTCCAGCAGGTCGGTGCATTCCTCATCGTCCAGGTCAGACAGGTTCAGGATGGCTTCACGCAACGGATTGGCAATGCTGTTGTTCTCGAATTCAAGGTCGTCAATCGGGTAGATTTCGGACAGGCCCGGCACCAGAATGCGGCAGGCATAGACCCCCAGGTGAGCGTAGTCGGCAATATAGACGTCATGCCCGTCCAGATGCAGGCGCTGCAGACACCAGGCGTAGTCTTCCGCGGTGGTGCTGCTGAAGTTCCAGTCCACAAACTCGAAATCAGGCTCGTTGCCCAAAAATTTCCAGTGAATCACACCGCTGGAATCGACAAAGTGAATTTCGATGTTGGTCGAGCTGGCGGTTTCTTCCAGGTCAAAGCCGGGCGCCGGAAAGCCCGATAAGGCATCGAGCGCGCGGCCCTGTAGCAGCTCGGTGAGGGCGCGTTCCAGCGCCACCTCAAACCGCGGGTGCGCGCCAAAGCTGGCAAAGCAGCCCTGATCTTGCGGGTTGAGCAGTGTGACGTTCATCACCGGGTATTGGCCGCCGAGCGATGCATCTTTCACCAGAATGCCAAACCCGGCCTCGCGCAGCGCCTCGATGCCGCGCGCCACGCGCGGGTAGCGGGCGATGACTTCGTCAGGCACATCGGGCAGGCACAGGCCTTGGCTGATGATGCGCGCCTTGATGGCCCGCTCAAAAATCTCGGACAGGGCTTGCGTGCGCGCCTCGGTCTGTGTGTTGCCGGCCGACATGCCGTTGCTGACATACAGGTTGCCAATGATGTTGACCGGGAAATATACCGTTTGACCGTCGCGCTGGCGCACATAGGGCAACGCGCAAATGCCACGCTCCTGCGCACCCGAGTTGAAATCCACCAGGCTGGCAGCGTCCACCGCGCCTTGCGGGTTGTACAGCGCCTGCAGTTCAGGGGTCAGCAGGTCAGCAGGCCAGTTGTCATCTTCGGTCAAGTCAAACCAGCGCTCCTGCGGGTGATGCACAAAGCTGCTGGCCGCCACGTCGGGGCCCAGGTAGAAATGTGTCCAGAAATAATGGGTGGAAAGGCGCTCGACAAATTCGCCCAGGGCACTGGCCAGGCAGGCCAGCCGGCTGGCTCCCTTGCCGTTTGAAAACAGCAGCGGGCAGTCGCGGTCGCGGATGTGAACCGACCAGATGCCGTCCACCGGATTAAGCCAGCTGCGTTCTTCAACATGAAAGCCCAACGCTTGCAGCCGGCCTTGCAGCGTGCTGATGGTGGACTCAAGGGCGGCATCTTTGCCAGGAATGTAGGTAGTGTTGTGCATGGGCAAAGCATAACAGTCAGCGCAGCGGCAACCCCCCGCAGGCAGACCCAACATGAAAACTGAAAACAGTCACTAAAATCAGTCGTCCTGTCAACAAAATTTAGACAAAATCAGCCTCTAGCCCATATGGATAATACGCTTAAAGCTATTGTTTACATAGCATTTTTTACCCTCATCACCGAAAGCCCCTCATGATCCTGGAACTTGCCGATTTCTCCATCCACCCCGGCCAGAATGCCGATTTTGAAGCAGCCATCACCCGCGGCCTGCAAACCGTCATCGCCCACGCCAAAGGCTTCGAGGGCTTCAAGGTCAACCGCTGCATCGAGAACCCGCAGCGTTATGTGCTGCAGATTTTCTGGGCCACACTGCAAGACCACACGGTGGGTTTCCGGGAGTCGCCGGCTTTTACCGAATGGCGCGCCATCGTCGGGCCGTTTTTTGCCGCTGCGCCAGTGGTGCAGCACTTTGACCTGGTGGCCAAATCCGACGCGCTGAAAGGCTGAAGCGCCATGGACTATTGTTTTGCACCTGCTCCCATCGTCAGCGTGCCTGTGGTCGGCACAGTGGCGCAGTTTCCGGTGCATCGCATTTACTGCGTGGGCCGCAACTACGAAGAACACGCGCAGGAAATGGGCCACAGTGGCCGCGAGCCGCCGTTTTTCTTCATGAAACCCGCCGATGCCGTGCTGGTGGTGGCACCTGGCCAGACCGCTGCCCTGCCCTACCCCAGCCTGACGCACAACCTGCACCATGAGGTGGAACTGGTGGTGGCAATCGGCGTGGGTGGCAAGAACATTGCGGCAGAAAACGCCAGCGCACATATTTTTGGCTATGCCGTGGGGCTGGACATGACGCGGCGCGACTTGCAAAACGACATGAAAAAGCAGGGGCGGCCCTGGTGCATTGGCAAAGGCTTTGACCATTCGGCGCCGATTGGCCCGATCACGCCAGCGCCAGATGCGCCCGCTGTCCATACAGCCAACATCAGCCTGCAAGTCAACGGCACACTGCGCCAGCAAAGCCAGATCAGCCGGCTGATCTGGAACGTGGCGGAAACCATTGCCGAACTCTCCAGCGCCTGGGCATTGCAGCCGGGCGACCTGATTTACACCGGCACGCCAGCCGGCGTGGCGGCCGTGCAGGCGGGCGACACACTGACGGCCAGCATTGACGGGCTGACCCCGATCAGTTTGACCGTCGTGGCCTGAGGGTGTGTCCCCAGGCGCTTGGTGGTGCCCGGCACGGCCCTGATCGACTGGCGTTCGCTAAATTGCAAGGATTTGCGACTGCCACCCTTGAAAGCCGACCAATCGCCCTTATCATTAGCACTCGCAAGAGTTGAGTGCTAACAACACCGCGCCCATGGCGGCTCTTCAAGTTAACGATCACTGCCAGTTCCATGGCAGTTTTAGTTTTTATCCCGTGTTTCAAACCTTTAGGAGTCCCAATGAAACTTCGTCCCCTGCACGACCGCGTGATCGTCAAACGCGTTGAAAATGAAACCCGCACCGCTTCTGGCATCGTCATTCCTGACAGCGCTGCTGAAAAGCCTGATCAAGGCGAAGTGCTGGCCGTTGGCCCCGGCAAGAAGAACGACAAAGGTGAGCTCGGCACCATGAGCGTCAAGGTTGGCGACCGCGTGCTGTTTGGCAAATACAGCGGCCAGACCGTCAAGGTTGACGGCGACGAGCTGCTGGTCATGAAAGAAGACGACCTGTTCGCTGTGGTTGAAAAGTAATCCAGTTATTATCACTTTTGTAGCTAGCTGCGCAACATCCATGCTGGCTAGAGGCATATTTCTTATATATTTTAGGAGCCAATCATGGCAGCAAAAGACGTAATTTTTGGCGGCGAAGCCCGCGCTCGTATGGTTGAAGGCGTGAACATTTTGGCCAATGCGGTCAAGGTCACGCTCGGCCCCAAAGGCCGTAACGTGGTGCTGGAGCGCTCTTTCGGCGCCCCCACCGTGACCAAGGACGGTGTGTCCGTGGCCAAGGAAATCGAACTCAAGGACAAGCTGCAAAACATGGGTGCGCAGATGGTCAAGGAAGTCGCTTCCAAAACCTCTGACATCGCTGGCG
>JAIFMT010000094.1 GCA_020048295.1 Rhodoferax sp. | reverse complement strand
TTGGATGCCGATGGCGAAATGCTGAGCGATATATGCTTAAAGCGGCTGTAGCCCTTATGTGGTAAGCGCGGACAGCTATTGTTTTTATATCTTCTGTGGACACTGGTATTTGGCAATGCCAGACGCACGGCAGCGGGTAGCAGATTTGGGGTCGGATCCCCATTCGGCAGCACAGCGTTAACGTGAAAATCCCTGGCTGTCATCCCGGACTCGATCCGGGATCCATGGATTGCGGGTCGTGGCCCGCAATGACACCTGTTTTCATGCTTCGCGGTGACATCGCTGCCATGGCTGTCAGCCAGTCTCACATGCGTATCACCGAATGGGGCTCTGACCCCAATTCTGCGGGTTAGCACAGGCGACTTGGTTTGCCGCAAGTCCATCGGGCTGACCGGCCGTGTTTCAGCACCGCGCAAACGCACCCATTCAAAAACCGGCTGCCGCATCACTGCCAGCCTCCGCCCAGCGCCTTGACCAACCGCACCTGGTCGGCGCTGAGGCTGGTTTGCAGGCTGGCCACGCTGTCTTGCGTGCTCAGCAGGGTGCGCTGGGTTTGCAGCACGGTCTGAAAGTCGATCAGGCCGCTGCTGTAGCGGTTTTGCGCCAGCAGCGCGGCGGCGCTGGCGGCGCTGGCGGCGGTTTGCTGCAGCTTCAGGCGTTCGCTGTCATTGCGCAGGGCGACCAGCGCGTCTTCCACCTCTTTGAGCGCGGTCAGCACGGTGGCCTGGTAGCTGGCGCGGGCCTGTTCCAGCGCGGCTTGTTGTGCCAGCACCTGGCTTTTGGCCGCGCCACCGTCAAACAAGGGCACCGACACCGAGCCGAGCAAGCTGCCCGCCAGCGCGCCGCCACCGGTCAGCCCGGCCAGCGTCAGCGAACTCAGCGACAGCGAGCCGCCCAGGTTAAAGCCTGGGTAACGCGCCGCGTCAGCCGCATCCACGCGGGCCAGCGCGGCGCTGATGCGGTGTTCGGCGGCACGCACATCGGCGCGCTGGCGCAGCGTTTCGGCGGCAATGGGCTGGCTTATGGCGCTGTCGGGCAGCGCCAGGGTTGAGGTTTTTGTCAGCAGGCTATCAAGATCGAGCGGGCGCTGGCCGGTTAAAACGGCCAGACTGTGGCGCAGGTTGGCCAGGCTGGTTTGCAGCGCCGGGATTTGTGCGGCAGTTTGCGCGGTGCTGCTGATCGCTTGTTCAACTTCGAGCGAGGTCAGCAGCCCGGCCTGGGCCCGCCAGCGGGTGATTTGCAGGGTTTCCTGCTGGCTGGCCAGGTTGTTCTGGGCAATTTGCAACTGCGCCTGGGTGCCACGCAGCTGGATGTAGTTCAGCGCCACCTCGGCGGCAATGCTGACTTGCACGTCGCGCAAACTGGCTTGCTGCGCCAGCGCATCGGCCTCGCTGGCGGCCAGGCTGGCGCGGTTAGCGCCAAAAATATCGACTTCCCAACGGGCATCCAGCCCGGCCTGAAAGCTGTTGCTGGCGCTGCGCGACTCGGTCTGGCCGCGCTGCGCCGAGCCCGACAGGCTCAGATTCGGGCCGTTGCCCGCGGCCGTCACATCGCGCTGGGCGCGTGATTGCTGCAAAGCGGCTTGCGCCGAGCGGATGCTGGTGTTGGCTTGCAGCGCCTGGCCGATCAGCTGATTGAGCAGCGGGTCGCCAAAGCGCAGCCACCAGGCGTTGGCGGGCTGCACCGTGCTGGCTGCAGCGGCCTCGACCGGGTCGGGCCGGGAGCTGGCACAGCCGCCCAGACCCAGGCTCAAGGCAAGCGCAACGGCGGCTGCCAGTCGCGTGGGCTGACACCATGGCGCAGCTGGGGTTGGGGGGGATATTTGCAAAGACATGGGTGATTGATGACGGAAGGAACGAGCGTGTCGGGTGAAATTTCTTGAACCAGCAGCAATTCATTGTCTGGCAAGTTCGTGACGGCGAGGGCTCTGAGCAATGAAGTCTTGTAAAGTTCCAGTGCAAACCCTGATCGGCCTGGCGGCGGCAGGCATGGGACAATCCGCCCCCTATGCATCCAAAAGCCCTGCTTGACACCTGTTCTGAACTGGTGCGTCTGACCCTCAAATTTGACCATCCCGCCGATGCCATCGTGTCGCGGTTTTTCCGCGATCACCGTGGCCTGGGGCCGCGCGAGCGCGCCACGCTGGCTGAAACGGTCTATACCGTGCTGCGCAAAAAACTCTTGTTTGACCACTTAGCACCGTCTGGCAGTGGCCCCAGAGAGCGCCGCCTGGCGATTTTGGGCTTTTACGGGCCGGGTGACTTTTTGCGCAGCGCGCTGACCGAGCAAGAAACCCGCTGGCTTGACGAGTGCGAAAAAATCAAGCCCGAAGACCTGATGGACCGGCACCGCCATAACCTGCCCGAGTGGCTGGTGCAACCGCTCAAAGACCAGCTGGGCGACGAGTTCTGGCCGCTGGTCGAGAGCCTGACCAAGGGGGCCGGGCTGGATTTGCGCGTGAATACCTTCAAGGCCAAGCGCGACGAGGTGCAAAAGGCACTCGCCGCCAGCGGCATCAAGGCGGTGGCCACGCCGTATTCGCCCTGGGGTCTGCGCATTGCCGGCAAGCCCGCGCTGAACAAGCACGAGGCCTTTTTGCGTGGCGACTTTGAGGTGCAGGACGAAGGCTCGCAACTGCTGGCCATGCTGACAGACGCCAAGCGCGGCGAAATGGTGGTGGATTTTTGCGCCGGTGCCGGTGGCAAAACGCTGGCCATTGGCGCGGCCATGCGCTCCACCGGCCGGCTGTACGCGTTTGACACCTCGGCAGGGCGGCTTGATGCCTTCAAGTCGCGGCTGGCGCGCAGCGGTTTGTCCAACGTGCACCCGGCGGCCATTGCGCATGAGCGCGATGACCGCGTCAAGCGCCTGAGTGGCAAGATTGACCGCGTGCTGGTCGATGCCCCGTGCACCGGCCTGGGCACCTTGCGGCGCAACCCGGACCTGAAATGGCGACAAAACGAGCAGGCGGTGGAAGAAATGGCCGTCAAGCAAACCGCCATTTTGCAAAGCGCGGCGCGACTGGTGAAATCAGGGGGGCGGCTGGTGTACGCCACCTGCAGCGTGCTACCGCAAGAAAACGAAGCCATCGCGCTGGCCTTTTCAGCGGCCAACCCCGACTTTGCACCGCTGGAAGTGGGTGACTTGTTGACCGGCATGAAGGTCAGCCAGGCGGGCAGCCCGTGCAGCGGGGGGGCCGATGGTCAGACCTTTTTGCGCCTGTGGCCGCACCGACATCAGACCGACGGTTTTTTTGCTGCGGTGTGGCAGCGCAACTGATTCAAGTTCAAATACAAATCAAAGCGAGACAAGACGATGGATGCATTTCTGGATTGGGCCGGCAACGGCTTTTGGGGTTTGAGTGCCTGGGAGATGGTGCTGTTTACGCTGGTGATCACGCACATCACCATGATCAGCGTCACCATCTTTTTGCACCGGCACCAGGCACACCGTGCGCTGGACCTGCATCCGGCTGCTTCGCATTTCTTTCGCTTCTGGCTGTGGCTGACCACCGGGCAGGTGACCCGCGAGTGGGCTTCCATCCACCGCAAACACCACGCCAAGTGCGAGCAGCCCGAAGACCCGCACAGCCCGCATGTGCATGGCATCAAGACGGTGCTGCTGCAAGGCTACGAGCTGTACCGCAAGGAAGCCAACAACCCCGAGACCCTGAAGCGCTATGGCCACGGCACGCCCAACGACTGGCTGGAGCGCCATGTTTATGGCAAGCACACGTTTGTTGGTATCGGCCTGATGTTGCTGATCGACCTGATGCTGTTCGGGGTGGCAGGACTGGCGGTGTGGGCGGTGCAAATGGCCTGGACCCCGGTGATGGCCGCCGGCATTGTCAATGGCGCGGCGCATTACTGGGGCTACCGCAACTTTGAAGCGCCCGATGCCAGCACCAATATCTCCCCCTGGGGCATTTTGATTGCCGGCGAAGAGCTGCACAACAACCACCACACCTACCCCACGTCGGCCAAGCTGTCGGTCAAGCGCTATGAATTTGACATCGGCTGGATGTACATCAGCGGGTTGCAAAAGCTGGGCTTGGCGACCGTCAAGAAAACACCACCACGGCTGGCACTCGGCGCGGTGCGCCCGGTGGCGGATGAGCAGACGCTGGAGGCGCTGATTCAAAACCGCTTTGAGCTGATGGCCGGTTACGCCAAGGTGATGCGCCAGGCTTTCAAGTCAGAAGTGTCCGACTTGAAAGCCCGGCATGCGGACGCAACGGTCATCCGCGCTGCCAAGAGCTGGCTGCACCGCGATGCAGAAAAAATTCCGGCAGCCGTGGCACCGCAGCTGGCACTGGCGCGCGCTGCCTCACCGGTGCTCGACAAAATGGTCGTCATGCGCGAAGAACTGCGCCAGATGTGGCTCAACCGCTCGCACACGCGCGAGCAACTCACGCTCGAATTGCAAGCCTGGTGCCAGCGCGCCGAAGCCAGCGGTATTGCGGCGTTGCAAGAGTTCTCGTTGAAGCTGCGCTCGGCATACGCCTGAGCGGGTGGCGGGGACTTGCGCCCCAGCGCCAGCCGCATCCGGTTTGTCACCCCGGCGACATACACAGCTCTTATGCTGGCCTGGTGCCAGCGCCCTGCGTTGGCCAAAGCCCGACGCTGAAAGATTCCAGGCGCTGGAGTGAAGGCGTTGCGGGCTCTGATCTGACCGGAACTCCCGCATGACCACCGCACCCGACCCTGTACTTGCTTTTGCACTGGCGCCACCATCCGCACCTGAGCGCATCCGAGTCCGCGATCCGCGTTTTGTCAGCCAGCTGACGCGCAATACCTTTGCGATCATCCTCGAAGGCGGGCGTAGCAGCAGCCTCAACGAGCTGACCGACTGGCGCTCCAAGCCGGCGGTGTCGTTTGGTGGCAAATTTCGCATCATTGACTTTGCGCTGTCCAACTGTGTCAACTCCGGCGTGCGCCGGGTCGGCGTGGCCACGCAATACCGGGCGCAAAGTCTGATCCGGCATCTGCAACTGGGCTGGAGTTTTCTGGATGGCCGGCTGGGGGAGTTCATCGAGATCATGCCGGCGCAGCAGCAACTCAATGAATCGCAGTGGTACCGCGGCAGCGCTGACGCGGTGTTTCAGAATCTGCGCGAAATCCGCCGCGCCAAGTCAGATTACGTGCTGGTGCTCTCAGGCGACCACATTTACCGCATGGACTATGGCCGGCTGCTGGCCGCGCATGTTGAGCGCCATGCCGACTTGACGATTGCCTGCATTGACATGCCACTGGAAGAGGCCAGCCATTACAGCGTGCTGGCGCTGGGTGACGATCAGCGTGTGCTGGACATGGCGTACCGCCCAGCTGATCCGCAGCCAATGCCTGGCAACCCGCAGCGTGTGTGGGCCAGCATGGGCATTTATGTGTTCAACGCGCAGTTTCTGTTTGCCCAACTGCAGCGCGATGCCGATGACCCCGCCTCCAGCCACGATTTCGCCCGCGATGTGCTGCCGCAATGCGTGCGCCAGCACCAGACATTTGCGCAAAGTTTTGAAGACAGCCGCATTGGGGACCTGGACAAGCCAGCTTATTGGCGTGATGTCGCCACGCTGGATGATTATTTTGCCGCCAATATGGACCTGGTACAGGTCAGCCCACACCTGAATTTGTACGACGAACAGTGGCCGATCTGGACCTGGCAGCCGCAAAGTCCGCCAGCCAAATTTGTGCATGACGACGACAGCCGGCGCGGCAGCGCGGTCGATTCGCTGATCGCTGGCGGCTGCATCATCAGCGGCGCAACGATTCGGCGCTCGATGCTGTTTGCCGGTGTGCGCATCCACAGCCACTCGCTGATAGAAGACACGCTGGTGCACTCGGGCGTGCAGATCGGCACACACTGCACGCTCAAGAAATGCATCATCGACAAGAACTGCAGCATTCCCGATGGCACGCAGATTGGCCTTGACCGCGCCGAAGATGCGCGGCGTTTCCATGTCACCGAGGGTGGTATCACGCTGGTGACCCGGGTCATGCTGGGGCAAGAGCAGAGTCTGCTGTAGAGCGGGGGCGGCACTGACCGCTGATGACAAAAAGAGACATTCCAGTGCAGCAGCGGATGCCAAACGGCTAAAAAGTCAAATCAGCGTGCAATACTAGGGTTAACCCTAATCAACAGGATTTGTCAAGAAGGCTGCAGCATCTGCTGCTGTAGCCGTCTGCCCAGCGCGCAACGGCCCAAAAGGCTCGCAGCGACCCCGCCAACTTCTGGCACCTACCGGGAGAACTCCTCATGAATTTCGGACTGATTGCCCATCGCCTGCACCGTATGGGCCCTGACTGCACCTTGCTGCGCTGGGCACGCTTGTGCGAGCCGGGGCTGAAACAGCTCGATGTGCAACTGCACGCCACTGGCGGCGCGCACGACACGCTGGTGGTGAATGACCTGCTGCGCAGCCAATTGACCTCGGTGGGCAATGGCCGCGATGGCGGACTGATGCGGCTGGTGTCGCGCGTGGCCGGCGGGCTGACACCCGCTGCGGCCCTTGATGGCGTGTTTTTCTTCATTGACCCGGTCAACCCGACCTCGATTTTTCCGGAGGCGCAGGCGCTCAAACGCCAATGCGTCATCCACGGCAAGCCATTTGTGGCGACGCTGGCGGGTGCCATCGAGTGGGTGGTGGTTGAACTCGCCAGCGCCGGGCTGGCCGTCAGCCAGGTGCCCGAAGCACCGCCGCTGCTGGCGCTGGAGTCGCAAGTGGTGGCGCTGATCGCCCACGATGCCTTGAAAGCCGACATGATTGCCTTTGCCAGCACGCACTTTGATACCTTGTCGCGCTTTGCCAGCCGGGTGGCCACTGGCACCACGGGCAGCCGGCTCAATGCCATGGCCTGGTCGCGTGGCTGGCCGGTGTCGCAGCCGTGGGTCAGGTGCTTTCAGAGCGGGCCGCTGGGCGGTGATTCACAAATTGCCGAACTGGTGCTGGACCGGCGTTGTCAGAAAGTGTTCTTTTTTGAAGATCCGCATGTGGCGCGCCAGCACGAGGCTGACATCCAGCTGCTTGACCGCGCGGTGTATAGCGCCGGCGATGTCACCACCTGCTATAACACCCCGGCAATGGCCCGGCGTTGGGCCCAGGCATTAGGCAAGTTATAAGTATTATTGGCTTGTAGCCCTTTCTGGCATTGCGCTCAATGCTATTATTTTATATTTTTTCAATGTTGCATGCGCTGCGCTTGCTTGGATTCTGAATCATGCTGTCGATAACGATTGGCCCGTTGGCCCTGCCGGTTTCTCCTTTGCTGCTGATGGCATCTGTTTGGCTGGCTGCCAGTCTGGCGCGCCGCCTGGCTTCGCCCGATGCGCAGCAGCGCGCAGAAAACGCCGTCTGGCTGGCCAGCGCCCTGGGCTTGCTGGCGGCGCGCGTGGGTCATGTGCTGCTGCACGGCAGCGCGTATCTGGCCAGCCCGTGGGACATGCTGGACCTGCGTGACGGTGGCTGGCTGGCCTGGGCCGGACTACCGGCCGGGCTGCTTGGGTTGTGGTGGCGGGCCAGGCTATGGCCCACATTGCGGCAACCATTGGCGCGGGCGGCGCTGGCGGGTTTGGCGCTGTGGGTGGCGGGCAGTGCGGTGCTGACCTGGTTCGGGGGCGGGGCAGCGCGGTCGCAGGCACCCGAGGTGCTGCTGATCGATGTGCGTAGCGGCCAGCAGCGCAGCTTGGCGCAGTTGCTCGCTGGCAAGCCTGCGGTGGTCAACCTGTGGGCCAGTTGGTGCGGGCCGTGCCGCGCCGAGATGCCGGTGTTGGCAGCGGCGCAGCAGCAAAACCCGGATATTCAGTTCATCTTTGTCAATCAGGGCGAATCCGGGCAGGCGGTCTTGACGTATTTGCAGCGCTCCAACGTCACCCTACACAACGTGTGGCTCGATAGCAGTAGCGCACTGGGTCCCGCCAGCGGCTCAAGTGGCTTGCCCACCACCTTGTTTTTTGCTGCCCACGGCAGGCGGGTCAGCGCGCATTTCGGCATGCTCAATGCAGCGAGCTTGCAGGCGCAGTTGCAGAGTCTGCGCGCGCCAGACTAAGGCTGGCATCGCCAAGCCTGCGTTGCAGGCAGTCAAAAGTCATATAAATTTCTCAATCGGCTTCGTTTTGTCAATCAGGTTAACCCTTAGAGCATTTATGATGCACTGCACAATTTTTCTGCCAGCTGCTTGGCAGGTTTGGCGATAACCAGCGGAGTTTTTCTCTCATGCGTACGTATTTCCTCACGGCCACAGAACCCAATGTGGGCCTGACCTCGGTTTCTCTTGGCCTTTTGCGCACCCTCCAACGGCGCGGCTTGAAGGTCGCATTCATCAAGCCGGTGACCAAGCGCACCGCCGATACGGAACCCTCGGTGTTGTTTGCACGCAGCATTTGTCAGGCCAAAAACACGCCCGATCCCTTGCCCATGACGCTGGTGACCAGCCAGGTGACGAGTGGCAAGACCGACGATTTGCTCGAACAGATTGTCAGCATGGCGATGAGCTGCGCACAGGGAGCCGATGTGCTGGTGGTTGAGGGCATT
>JAIFMT010000246.1 GCA_020048295.1 Rhodoferax sp. | reverse complement strand
ATTGCGAAGAGCCGCCTTGCGTGCCGGTGTGCCCCACCGGTGCCAGCTACAAGCGCGCCGAAGACGGTATTGTGCTGGTCGATTACGACAAATGCATTGGCTGCAAGTACTGCACCTGGGCCTGCCCGTATGGCGTGCGTGAATTTGACGAACAGCGCAAGGTGATGACCAAGTGCACGCTGTGCGTCGATCGCGTCACCAGCACCACCTTGGCGGTGGCCGAGCGCAAACCGGCCTGCGTGCTCGCCTGCCCGGCCAATGCGCGGCTGTTTGGCGATGTGCATGACCCCGAGTCGATCGTCTCCAAGGCGATCGCCGAGCGCGGCGGCTACCAGTTGATGCCCGAGTGGGGCACCAACCCGTCCAACCACTACCTGCCACGGCGCAAAACCGAAATCCGCATCCATCCGGAAGACTTCGATCGCATCGACAACCCGCTAAAAATCGACGCACCTGCGAATTACCCTGGCAACGGCCGCGAAGACTACGCCACCTGAAACACTGACCCATCATGCATCCAGCTTTCTCCGTCATTTTTCTCACCACCCTGATTGGTGCCGCGCAAGGTCTGTTTTTAACGCTGTATGGCACCGAGATTTCGGTGGCTGGCTCGCTTGCACTGCAAGAGAACCCGCAATTCCTGGCAACCGGCAGTCTGATCGCCCTGGTGCTGGCCGGTCTGGGCTTGCTGGCTTCGTTCTTTCACCTCGGTCATCCAGAGCGTGCGTGGCGCTCGGCGGCCATGTGGCGCACCTCCTGGCTGTCGCGTGAGGTGATCGCGCTCCCGCTGTTCATGGCAGGTGTGTTTGCCTACGCTGCGGCACACTATCTGGGCCTGGGTGGGACACTGCTGATCGGTGGCTTGACGGCTGTCGCTTGCCTGTCCTTATTCCTCTGCACGGCAATGATCTACGCCTCGGTGCGTTTTTTGCAGGAGTGGGCCACGGCGCTGACCCTAGTCAATCTGTTTCTGTTGGGCTGCGCCTCCGGGTTGACGCTGGCCACCGCGCTGGCTGCTGCGGCTGGCTTGTCTGCGTTGGTGGTGCCGTATGCCTGGGGTGCCGGCTTGCTGACCGTGCTGGCCTTTGTCACCCGCAGCGCCTCCCTGATTCGCAACGCAAGACTCAAGCCAAAATCCAGCCTGCAAAGCGCCATTGGCATCAAGCACCCACGTATCGTGCAAAAGTCGCAAGGTTTTATGGGTGGCTCGTTCAACACCCGCGAATTTTTCCATCATCGCAGTGCCGATATGCTGCGCTCGGTCAAATGGAGCTTCCTGCTGCTGGTGTTTCCAGTGCCGCTGGTGCTGCTGTTTGCAGGTAGCTCAGCCTCATCGGCCATGTTGTTGGCGGCAGCCTTCATCCTGCAATATGTCGGTTTGCTGGCTGAGCGCTGGTTCTTTTTTGCCCAGGCTAATCACCCGCAAAACCTTTATTACCAGACCATTTCCTGATTTTTCAACCGATATCTGTTAGCCAACCTGTCTTGGCTGGCACGGCATTCGGCAACCTAATTACCCATGCATCATGACCTACTCTGACACCGATCGTGTCCACCCGACCCTGAAAAAACTGGCACTGCTCGGTGGTTTCTGCGCGCTCGTGGGACTGCTGATGTTCAGCAGCACTCCAGCCTTTGCCGCAGAAGTCAGCGTTGTCCCATCCTCCACTTTGCCTTGGTGGTTTTGGCCACTGGCGCTGTTTGTGACCTGCTTTCTGATTGGCATCGTTGCCGTCCCTGCAGGTATTGGGGGGGGCACGCTGTTTGTGCCCATCATTGGTGGCTTTTTCCCGTTTCACCTTGACTTTGTGCGCGGTGCCGGATTGCTGGTGGCATTGGCCAGTGCCTTGGCTGCGGGCCCGCTGCTGCTGCGCGGCGGTCTGGCCAGTTTAAGACTGGCATTGCCGCTGGCTCTGCTGGCGGCAATGAGTTCCATTGGCGGTGCCATGCTCGGGTTGGCGATGCCGGCATCCATGGTTCAGATTCTGCTGGGTGTGATTGTGCTGGGCATCGTGGCCTTGATGTTCACTGCCAAAAAGTCTGAATTTCCAGTGGTGCCCAAGCCTGACAGCCTTTCCAGCGCCTTGGGCATTCATGGCATTTTTATTGACGGCGCATCCGGCAATTCGGTTAACTGGCAAGTTCACCGTACACCCATGGGTCTCTTTTTGTTCTTGCTGATCGGTGTGATGGCAGGCATGTTCGGTATCGGTGCGGGATGGGCCAACGTGCCTGCACTCAATCTATTGATGGGGGCTCCGTTGAAGGTGTCCGCGGGCACATCGAGTTTGGTGTTGTCTTTGGTCGATTCATCGGCCGCCTGGGTTTATGTGAATCGTGGTGCAGTGTTGCCCATGATTGCCGTGCCCTCCGTGGTCGGCATGATGGCGGGGGCCAAAATCGGAGCACGCCTTCTCAGCGTGCTCAAAGCGTCCGTGATTCGCAAGATGGTCATTGCGCTGCTGCTGTTTGCGGGCATTCGTGCCCTGCTCAAAGGCCTGGGAATCTGGCTTTAAGGAAAGACCAACATCATGATCGCCCCTACCTCCGAAAATACACAATTGCAAAAAGGCGAAGCCACGCTTTACGCCAGATTACTCGATTGGGGCACGCGGCTGGGACTGCTTGTCTTGATTCTTGGGTTTGCCGCCTACATGCTGGGCTTGACAACACCCTTGGTGGCATTGCAGGATTTGCCCCAACTGTGGAACCAGCCTGTCGCTGTTTACCTGGAAAAAACCGGCACACCGCTGGGTTGGGGCTGGCTGGGAATGCTGGGCAAGGGCGATATGCTCAATCTGCTGGGTATTGCAATTTTGGCGGGCAGCTCCATTCCGCCTCTGTTAGGCCTGATCCCGCTCTACCTTAAACGGCAGGACTACATCTACAGTGGGCTGTGCGTTGCCATCATACTGGTGTTGGTATTGGCAGCGTCCGGTATTCTGACTGGAGGTCACTGATCATGGCCCAGGTTTTTACCCGTCTTTTGTTGGCCACGGAACACACCGAATTTGACACCGGTGCCGAGTCCCTGGCGCTGAGCCTCGCAAAGCGCTGCCAACTGCCGTTAGCCACCGTGTTGCCACTGGCAAGCAATCCGGAATACGAAGCCATGGCTCCTGAAATCGCAACCCGTGCCGAACATGAGGCCGCTGAAAAAATTGCCAAAATCCGCGCCAGCGCCGAAGCCCAAGGCGTGGCCATCGACCTGCATGTGCGTCGCGGCGAAGAGATGTACCAGGAAATTGTTGACGAAGCGCGCGAACGTAACACCGAACTGATCATCACCCGAAACCGTGGCAAGCGCGGTTTTCTGGCCAACTTGCTAATGGGCGAAATGGTCAGCAAGGTACTGGCGCATGCCCCCTGCCATGTACTGTTCGCACCCAAGGCAACAGGCATGTGGCAAAGACGCGTGCTGGTTGCCGCAGAGCCGGGTGTACAAGGCTTTAGACTGGTCAGCACGGCCGCTGCCGTGGCTGCTGAATGTGGGCTGCCGCTGCAGTTGGTCTATGTGACTGCAACCGATGCACCTTCCGCTGAGACCGACAGTTTCTTGGCGCAGGCCAAAAAGACCGCCTTGAACTCTGGTGTCGACTTGCAAACGGAAGTGCGTCATGGCAAGGCTTTTGCCGAAATTCTGGCCGCTGCCGCCGCGTGCCAGGCCGACCTATTGGTGATTGGCAGCCGCAGCGACAGCCATATTGGTCATGCGATGATCGGTGGTGTGGCGCAGAAGATCATCGGCTTGTCTGACAAACCGGTGCTGGCGCTCAATTTAACCTGACCCTTTGGAGAACTTGTCATGAGTGACGCACTGAATTACCTGATCAAGACCCGGCCTGAGACCATCAGCCACTACTTTGCCTTTCTGAAACAGACCGGCACGCACCTTGACCCTAAAACGCGCAATCTGATTTCGGTCATCACCAAGGTCTATTCGCAAACTGACCGTGGTTTTCGCCAATATTTGGGCCGTGCCCTGCGCGAAGGCTGCACCCCGATGGAAGTGCTTGATGCCTTGCTGATGGCCTTCCCGGCGCTGGGTCTGGCCAAGATCACCTGGGCGGTTGACATCATTCTGGACATGAAGATTCCCGGCTTCGACCCCGATGTGATGACCCAGAAGGCCCCCGCAGCCGCTGAGTGGCGCGACGTGATGGCCAGCAAGGAAGCCAAAGACGGCGAAGTGCTGCGCACTGAATGCCAGGGGCGGGGCCTGTTTGTGTACCGCGAAGGCAAGAGCTACTCGGTCTATGACAGCCACTGTCCGCACCAGAGCACTGACATCCCCGAACTTGCCATTCATGGCACCACGCTGACCTGCCCCAAACACCAGTGGGAGTTTGATGCCCACACCGGTGATTGCATCAAGAAGGGCAACACGGGCCTGACGCGCATCGAGTCCAAGGTCGTCAAAGGCCGTCTGCTGGCACTCTGGTAAGTTGCCACCTGGTTTTCCGTGCTGACCCAGCGTCAGCACGCCCAATGCCACATCCGACCCGCAGCGATCCTGTTTTTGTTGTTGTCGGTGGGCAACAGCGACTGTAACAAGGGTTTTCCTGAGACGGCCACCCTGAAAACACACCGCCTTTCACCGTAACATTGATGGCCTGTTGCGGCAACTGTCATCAGCTGGTCACGACTTCCGGTTGTCTTGCGAGCGCCAACCGGGCTATATCGAAAGCACCCCATGGAAATCAATTTAGTACTGGTCATCAATTTTGCCGCCATCGCCGTGATGCTGTTCTGCCTGTACCTGGTGGTGACCTTGCGCAGCAAAATTCCGGGTGGGGTGGTGGGTAAACAGTGGCGCTTTTTGACCCTGCTGGTCTCGCTGTTCACCATCGGCTATTTTTGTACGCCCTTTTTCGCCTTGATTCCGGCCAACATCATCAACCTGATCTTCGCGCTGATCTTCTTTTTTGGCGCCATTTATGTGCTGATCACGGTGCGGCTGATTTTCCGCATCATTGAAGAACTGACGGCCTGAGCACCGATGGAATCTGTCCTATTGGTCAAGAGCCGCAAGGGTCAGGACGAGCTGGCGCAGCGCAGCGGTGCGCTAACCCAAAAACAACGCGCCATGCTGATTTTGGTGGATGGCAAAACCCCCTCCTCGGCCTTGGCCAGCAAGTGCGCCTTTTTTTCCAATTGCAGCGAACAACTGGCCTGGCTGCTGGAACATGGCTACGTTGAGCCCGTTTCAGCAAGCGCCAAAGCGGCGGGCCCTGGGACCCCAGCGACTCACTCGCCAGTGGCTGCTGCAGCCTCTGCATCAGCGCGTGCAGCGCTGATCACCATGGCCCAGTCACTGCTGGGCAACCACGCAGATGCGGTAGTGCGGCGTTTGCAAGAGTCACCGGAAAGCCCCGAGGCCCTCAGGGCTACCCTTGAACGCTGCCACAAGCTGATTCGCCTGTCGATTGACGAGAAAAAGGCCGAGCACTTTTTGCAACAAGGCACGGCACTGCTGGCTGCCGTCTGACACCGATCGGCGGATTGCTGCCACGCACGTTTGTTGCGCCGGGCTAAACTGGCGGTCTTGACCCTTCAAGGAGACGCATCATGGGCTTGCCACTTCGCCAACAAAAAACCGGGTTTACCTACGCCGACTACCTGGCTTGGCCCGAGGGCGAGCGCTGGGAGCTGATTGACGGCGAGGCCTACGCCCTGAGCCCGGCACCCACCAACTTTCACCAGTTGATCGTGGGGGAATTGTTTCGGCTCATAGCCAACCATTTCCACCGCAAGCCCTGCCGCCCGTTCGTCTCGCCTTTTGATGTGCGTCTGCCCAACGCGGGGCAAGCCAGCCATGAAGTTAACACGGTGGTGCAACCCGACATCAGCCTGGTGTGTGACCCGGACAAGCTCCAGGACAACCACGGCTGCCTGGGCGCACCGGACTGGGTGATCGAGGTCTTGTCCCCGGGCACGGCCGTGCGTGACCAACGCACCAAGCGTGCGCTGTACGAGCGGCACGGCGTGGCGGAATACTGGTTGATCCACCCGGTGGACCGCTCGGTGACGATTTACCGGCTGGAAAACCAGGCTTATGGCAAGCCACTGGTTTTTGGGGTTGAGGATGCCTGCTCGCCGCTGGCGTTTCCTGAACTGGTGATTGCGGTGGCCGATGTTTTTGTCGATCTGCCGCCGCAAGACAGCAACGCATAGCCTGCCTGGACCGTAGCGCCGACGGTTACCTGAAACGCCACAACAAGCCGTTAGCTGGGCAAAACTGCCCGACCGGCAAGGCATTGATTTGCCGTCGTTCCCGTGAAGGCGGGAATCCAGACTGCACCAGACTCCCGCAGGCACCCGTTAAACCGGCTTCAGCGGTAGCGCGCCGCCATCACATCGAGGTGAATTGGCTTGATCTTGCTGCCCATGCCAGCGCAGCCAAACGCCTCAAAACGCAGCTTGCAAATGCCCATGGCGGCCTTGCGCGCGGCGATCAGCGACTTGCGCGGGTCAAACTCGCTGGGTTGCTGGGCAAAGGCCTGGCGCATGGCACCCGTCATGGCCAGGCGGATGTCGGTGTCGATATTGATTTTGCGCACACCGCTCTTGATGCCGCGCTGGATCTCTTCGACCGGCACGCCGTAGGTTTCTTTCAGATCGCCACCGTATTGGCGAATGATCGCCAGCCACTCCTGCGGCACCGAGCTTGAGCCGTGCATCACCAGGTGCGTGTTGGGGATTTGCGCGTGGATTTGGGCAATGCGGTCGATGGCCAGAATGTCGCCAGTGGGCTTGCGGGTGAATTTGTAGGCGCCGTGGCTGGTGCCGATGGCAATCGCCAGCGCGTCCACGCCGGTTTTTTCGACAAAGTCTTTCGCCTGCACCGGATCGGTCAGCATCTGGTCGTGGCTGAGCTTGCCTTCGGCGCCAATGCCGTCTTCTTCGCCGGCATCACCGGTTTCCAGCGAGCCCAGGCAACCGAGTTCGCCCTCGACCGACACGCCCACGGGGTGAGACATCTCGCACACGCGGCGGGTGATCTCGACGTTGTACTCATAGCTCGCCGGGGTTTTGCCGTCGGTCATCAGCGAGCCGTCCATCATCACGCTGGTAAAGCCCGAGCGGATTGACTGCTGGCACACCGCTGCCGAGGTGCCGTGGTCCTGGTGCATCACCACCGGAATGTCCGGATAAGTTTCAACCGCTGCCAGCACCATGTGGCGCAGGTAGGCTTCGCCGGCGTATTTGCGGGCACCGGCGCTGGCTTGCAGGATCACCGGGCTGTCGGTGGCCGCCGCTGCGTCCATGATGGCCTGGATTTGCTCCAGATTGTTGACGTTGAAAGCGGGCACGCCGTAGCCGTTTTCAGCGGCGTGGTCGAGCATTTGACGAAGTGATACGAAAGCCATGGGAGTCTCCTCAAAGTTATATGTTAAATCGGGCTCTAGCCCTTGCTGCATATGCGCTGACAGCTACTTATTCAGTAGTCTCCAGCGCACGTATTTAAAGTTGCAGCGCGTTGGCCTCAACCTTCAGCGCGTTTTTGCAGAATCTCGAAGGCTGGCAGGGTTTTGCCTTCCAGCACTTCGAGGAACGCGCCACCGCCGGTAGAGATGTAGCCCACGTCCTTTTCAATGCCGTACTTGGCAATCGCCGCCAGCGTGTCGCCACCGCCAGCAATGCTGAAAGCTGACGACTCGGCAATCGCCATGGCAATTGCCTTGGTGCCGCCTTCAAATGCGGGAAACTCGAACACACCGACGGGGCCATTCCACACAATCGTGCCGGCCGCCTTGAGCTGCTCAGCCAGTTTGGCAGCCGTCACCGGGCCAATGTCCAGAATCATGTCGTCATCGGCCACATCGGTCGCGGCTTTGACGGTGGCCACGGCATCGGCAGCAAAGGTCTTGGCGCAGACGACATCGGTCGGGATCGGCACATCGGCACCGCGCGCCTTCATGGCGGCGATCACCGCAGTGGCTTCACCCACCAGCGTCGGCTCGGCCAGGCTCTTGCCGATCTTCAGACCAGCGGCCAGCATGAAGGTGTTGGCGATGCCGCCACCGACGATCAGGTTGTCCACATTTTTCGCCAGCGCTTGCAGGATGCTGAGTTTGGTTGACACCTTGCTGCCGGCGACGATGGCCACCAGCGGACGCTTAGGGTTGGCCAATGCCAGGTTGATGGCATCAATTTCAGCCGCCAGCAGCGGGCCGGCGCAGGCAATCGGTGCGAACTGGGCGATACCGTAGGTGGTGCCCTCGGCGCGGTGGGCGGTGCCAAACGCGTCGTGCACAAACACATCACACAGCGCGGCCATTTTTTTGGCCAGCTCTTCGTTGTTCTTCTTCTCGCCCTTGTTGACGCGGCAGTTTTCCAGCATGACCAACTGACCCGGTTTGACATCCACGCCATCGACCCAGTTGGCCACCACCGGCACCTCAAAACCCAGCAATTCGCCCATGCGCTTGGCGACTGGAGCCAGAGAGTCTTCAGGTTTGAATTCGCCTTCAGTCGGGCGCCCCAGGTGGCTGGTGACCATCACCGCCGCACCGGCATCGAGCGCCATCTTGATGCACGGCACGCTGGCGCGAATGCGGGTGTCTTCGGTGA
>JAIFMT010000232.1 GCA_020048295.1 Rhodoferax sp. | reverse complement strand
ATGCGCTCGACCTCGTTTTTCGAGCCAAACACAAAGCCGATGCGCTGGTGCAGGCTGGTGGGCTGCACGCTCAGCATCGGCACTTCACCGGTGGAGGCGCGGCCACCGGCTTGCTCCATGATCATGCCGACCGGGTTGGCTTCGTACAGCAGGCGCAGGCGGCCCGGCTTGGACGGGTCTTTGGTGTCGCGCGGGTACATGAACACACCGCCGCGCATCAGGATGCGGTGAGCTTCTGCCACCATGGAGGCAATCCAGCGCATGTTGAAGTCTTTGCCGCGCGCACCGGTTTTGCCGGCCAGGCATTCATCCACATAGCGCTTGACCGGGGCTTCCCAGAAACGCGCGTTGGAGGCGTTGATGGCAAACTCTTGCGTGTCTTCAGGAATGTGCATCTTGGGGTGCGTCAGCATGAACTCGCCCAGATTGGGGTCGAGCGTGAAGCCGTTGACACCGTCGCCCACCGTCAGCACCAGCATGGTGGTGGGGCCGTACAGCGCGTAGCCGGCGGCGAGTTGCTTGGTGCCAGGCTGGAAAAAGTCGGCATCGACCACGTCGCGGCCCGAGTCGATCACGTCTTGCGGGGCGCGCAGAATGCTGAAAATGCTACCTACTGACACGTTCACGTCGATGTTGCTGGAGCCGTCGAGCGGGTCAAACACGATCATGTAGTGGCCGCGCGGGTACTGCGCCGGAATCTGGTAGGGCAGGTCCATTTCTTCAGAGGCCATGCCTGCGAGGTTGCCAGACCACTCGGTGCGCTGCATGAACACGTCGTTGGAGAGCACGTCGAGCTTTTTCTGGGTTTCGCCCTGCACATTGATCGAGCCGCCATCATCAGCGGCGTGGTTTCCCATCATGCCCGCCAGTTCGCCGTAGGCCACGGCCTTGGCAATGCCCTTGCAGGCCAGCGCAACGTCCAGGATCAGGGCGTTGAAGTCGCCGCTGGCAGAGGGGAAACGGCGGCGCTCTTCAATCAGAAACTGCGTCAGCGTGGATCGGTTGGAACGAAGGGTCATGGTCATGGAAAAGTCTCCTGGTTATTTAAATTCGTTGGCCCATCAGGCGGGGTGCGCAGCACTGCGCAGCGCCTGCATCACCGTGCGATAGCCGCCGTCCGCGTCCTTGGCACCAAACACGGCGCTACCGGCCACGCAGGTGTCAGCACCAGCCGCCACAATTTCGCGGATGTTGTCGGTCTTGACACCGCCATCCACCTCAAGCCAGATTGGCTGGCCACCAGCGGCCACATGCGCGTCAATCTTGGCGCGCACCACCCGCAACTTGGCCAACGTGCTGGGGATGAACTTCTGACCGCCAAAGCCGGGGTTGACGCTCATCAGCAAGATCATGTCAAGCTTGTCCATCACATGGTCCAGCACGTCCACCGGTGTGGCCGGGTTCAGCACCAGACCCGCCTTGCAGCCCAGCTCACGAATCATCGACAGGCTGCGGTCCACGTGCTTGGAGGCTTCGGGGTGAAAGGTGATGATGTTGGCACCGGCCTTGGCAAACAGCGGAATGATCGAATCCACTGGCTCGACCATCAGATGCACGTCAATCGGAATCGACACATGCGGGCGGATGGCTTCACAGACCAGCGGGCCAATGGTCAGATTCGGCACGTAATGGTTGTCCATCACATCAAAATGCACCAGATCGCAGCCGGCGGCCTCAATGGCGCGCACTTCTTCACCCAGACGGGCGAAGTCGGCAGACAGGATGGACGGGGCAATACGCAAGACGGGGCTGGTGCTCATGGACGTGCTTTCTGGATGAAGTGAAAGGGTGGGCGCGGGTCGGTCACGGTCAGACCCTGGCGGAATTCTGCCACTGGCGCAACAGCGCCAGCGTGACATGGCTCAAGTCAGGAACGACCTTCAGCGCACCCGTAAAGTCGTGGTGCGCGGTAAACGGATTGGGCGTGACGATGGTGGCCAGGCCGGCTGCCGTGGCGGCACGCAGGCCATTGCTGGAGTCTTCAAACGCCAGGCATGCTGTCGGCGGCAACTTGAGGGCATCGAGCATTTGCAAATAGACCTGCGGGTGCGGCTTTTTGATGGGTGCCGTCGAGGCATCGCCGATGGCCGAAAAATTCATGCGCCAGTCTTCGCCCACGGCATGCCGCAGCAGCGCGGCGATGTTGACTGGCGAGGTGGTGGTGGCAATCGAGAGTTGCAGTCCGGCCTTGAGCGCCTCGTCCATCAACTTGAGTACACCAGGACGCAGGCTGACCGCCCCACTGTTGACGGCGGCCTCATAGGCGGCGGTCTTGAGCTCGTGAATGCGGGCAATCTGGTCTTTCAGGGCATCGCCATCGAGCTCCTTGATGTCGGGGTTGACCTGTTTCCAGTAGTGCAGGATGCGCTCCTTGCCCCCCGAAATTTCCAGCAAATCGGTGTACATGCCTTCCGTCCAGACCCAGTCCAGGCCCACTTCGGCAAACGCATGGTTGAATGCTGCCATGTGCACGCTCTCGGTGTCAGCCAGCGTGCCATCGACATCGAAAATCAGGGCTTGCAGTGCGCCAGTCGCCATTGGGAAGTATCCTTTGTGAGAAAAAGAACCGGGGGGTTCAGAATGGATTTACTTTAACGGCCCGAACTCATAAACTCTAATCACGTTTTATTAAAAAATCATCAGGAATGTCTGATGAAATCAGTGCTCCGAACCTATCCTCAAAGTACCCATGCGCCCGTACACCTTCAAGCAAATCCAGACCTTCATGGAGGTGGCGCGCCAGCGCTCGGTATCCAAAGCCGCCGAGCGCCTGTTTGTGACCCAGCCGGCGGTGTCGATGCAGTTGCGCCAGCTCGAAGATGCCTTTGGTTTGGCGCTGGTGGAGCCCAATGGCCGCAACATCCAGCTGACGGTGGCAGGTGAGGCCTTTTTGACTTACGCCACCGCCGCCATGGGGCAGTTTCGCGACCTGGAAGCCCTGATGGCCGAGCACGTCGGGCTGAAAAAAGGCCGGCTTGATCTGGCGGTGGTCAGCACCTCCAAGTATTTCATCCCGATGCTGCTGGTGCGATTTGGCAAGCTGCATCCGGGCATTCAGGTTCAGTTGAACATTGATAACCGAGAAAACGTGCTGGGCCTGCTGGCGCGCAACGAGGCTGATCTGGTGGTGATGGGGCGCGCGCCCAGTCACCTCGACTGCACGGCCACCCCGTTTGCCACCAACCCGCTGGCCATGGTGGCGCCGCCCGATCATCCGCTGGCTCGGCGCAAGAAGCTGGAATTCAGCGCGCTGGCAGACTACGGTTTTGTGGTGCGCGAAGACGGCTCGGGCACCCGCGCAGCCATGCAGCGCCTGTTTGAAGAAAACAACACACCGCTAAATATCGTGATGGGGATGCCCAGCAATGAAACCATCAAACAAGCCGTGATGGCTGGCATGGGCCTGAGTTTTTTGTCGATGCGCACCATTCGACACGAACTCGCCAGTGGCCATATTGCCCTGCTCGATGTGCAAGGGCTGCCGCAAATCAACCACTGGTATGTCACGCACCTGAGCCACAAAAAGCTGTCACCGGCGGCACTGGCGTTCAAGGGTTTCTTGATTGAGCAAGGTGCCGCGCTGATGGACATCTGGAGCTGAGCCCCCAGCCACGGCCGCAAAGCCGTCAAACTGCGCGTTTGAACAGCGCCAGCAGCGAGCCGGCAATCACAAACAGGCTACCAAACACCCGGTTCATGGCGCGGATGTGCGCCGGCTCCTTCAGCGCCCCCAGCACCCGCGCGGCCAGCGCGGTGTAGCCGGTCATCACCACCATATCGGTAAATGCCAGTGTGGCACCAATGATCAGGTACTGCTGCGCCAGCGGCTGCGACAAACTGATGAACTGCGGCACCACTGCCAGCAAAAACACCGTGCCCTTGGGGTTGACCACGTTGATCATCCAGGCCTTCATGATCAGCGCACGCTGGGTGACGACTCCACCCGAATCATCTTGCGCCACCAGCGGCCGCGCCGGCGCGCGCCACTGCGCAATGCCCAGCCAAACCAGATAACCAACCCCCAGCCACTTGACCACCGAAAACGCGGTGGCCGAAGTGGCCAGCAGCGCGCCCAGCCCCACGCCGACCACCAGCAACTGCGTCCAGATGCCCAGCACCAAGCCAAAGATGGTCACATAACCATACTTGAAGCCGTGATTCAGCCCGGCGCTCATCGAGGCAATGGCCCCCGGTCCGGGAGAAATGCTGATGGCCCAGGAGGCGGCGAAAAAGGCTAACCAGGTTGAAAGTTCCATCGTTCTAGTCTAGCCCAGATACAAAAAAGCCCCGGCAGGCAAGGCCATGACCGGAGCAAGAGGTGAATTTGAGAAAAAAAGTGTTACTGGGCGCGCTGCAGCGCAGCAATGCGGTCTTCCAGCGGCGGGTGGGTGGCAAACAAGGCCCCCACACCACCCGCAATGCCAAACGCGGCCACACTCTTGGGCAGTTCGCCGGGTTCCATGCCACCCAGGCGCGCCAGCGCGTTGATCATCGGCTGCTTGCGGCCCAGCAACTGGGCAGAACCGGCATCGGCACGGAATTCACGGTGGCGACTGAACCACGCCACCACCATGGCGGCGGCAAAGCCGAGCACGATGTCGAGGACAAAGGTGGTGATCATGTAGCCGATGCCCGGGCCGGAATTCTGGCTGTCGCCCTTGCGCAGAAAACTATCCACAGCGTAGCCGATGACCCGGCTCAAAAACACCACAAAGGTGTTCATCACGCCCTGAATCAGCGTCATGGTCACCATATCTCCGTTGGCCACGTGGGCGATTTCGTGGCCGATGACGGCTTCGATCTCGTCGTGTGTCATGCCCTGCAGCAGGCCGGTGCTGACCGCCACCAGTGCCGAGTTCTTAAAGGCCCCGGTGGCAAAGGCATTGGGCGCACCATCAAAAATCCCGACCTCGGGCATGCCGATGCCGGCACGCTGGGCGAGCTTTTGCACGGTCTGCACAATCCACGCCTCATCGGCGTTGGTGGGCTGATTGATCACCCGCACGCCCGAGGACCACTTGGCCATCGGTTTGCTGATCAGCAGCGAAATGATGGCACCGCCAAAGCCCATCACCAGCGCAAAACCCAGCAATGCGCCCAGGTTCAGCCCGTTCGCTGTCAGATAACGGTTGACCCCCAGCAGACTGGCCACAATACCCAGCACCGCCACCACCAGCACATTGGTCAAAATAAACAAAATAATGCGTTTCATGTTTTCCTCTTGTAGAGCAATACGGCCAGGCCGCGAGACAGACCGAATGGTAGTGGCGAACGGCGCTTATTCAAGTCTGCTCGGGTGCATCTCCCCACGGTGCATGGTTAATTGCAGATGCCAGCACCAGCCCTTGAGCCAGGCAACGGGGCGGCAGGCTAGCGGTGGGCCCTGGCAGGTCGAAACACGCTGCGGTCAGCGTAAAACCCGGGCATCTCATTGGCTGGCCACCAGTGCGGCACGCCCAGCACCGGCAAATGGGCAAATGGCTTGGCAGCAAGTTTGGCAGGCGTCAGGTCAGCGGCTAACCACGCGTCCATAGACTCTATTGAATCTGTAGCTGGAAACGCTCGCCAGACATGGGCTGTGACTGGTTTTCTTGGGTAAACCAGCTTTTCTAGCAGGGCGTGGCCAAACAGCAGCAGCCAAGACTCGTCCCACAACGGTCGCAAGCTACCAAACACCTGCGGCCAGTTTTTGGCTACCAGCGCGTGCCACAGCGCGTCGGGTGCGCGCAGCAGCGCCGCGTTTTCGTCAAACAGGGTCAGCGCATCGCGCGCCGCACCGCGCGTTGGCCCTATGCCCGCTTGCGCAATCTGCGCTACATGCAGCTGGTTCAAGCGTTGCTTGGTCAGCGGAAAGTGCAGCCACGCTAGCCCGTTAAAAAAATCGTGCAAACCCTCTCGGGTTGGGCATTTTTTGCTCTCATAAATGAAGCTTTCGTAAGCCATGCCAGCAGGCAGGTCAGACTGCGACACAAAGCAGACCGGCAGTGGCAGCAAGCTTTGGCAGTGCGTTGCCATGGCATTGAACGCCTGTGGCTGGGTTGCACCGGCAACGACCGCTTGCACGATGGCCTCACCCAACGGCGCAAAGGGACGCAACCACGGTGCGCCCCACTGAATGGCCGTCAAACCGTGGGTGGACATGAAAAAACCAGCCCATTGAGGCCGAATACGTTAACATCTTCATTCGGCTTTGTTTGATATTTATCAAAGGAAACACACATGCGCAGCGAAACGATGCAAAGAGTTGGCGTTTGGTTCTCGCGGGTGCCAGCGGTCATGATGGCCTTGATTATGCTGGGTTGCGCAGCACCACCTGCCAACACGGACAAGGCTGAGACCACGCTGGCGGCGCAAGTCAAGCAGCCCGCGCCATCTCCCGCCACCGCCACGCCGAGTACGCCGACTGCTGCGCCAGCACCGGTGCCGATTCGTCCACTGCCCGAAGCCCTGCAGGCCGCCGCAACCGCCCTGTTTGACAACGTGCCGAAAGCGCTGGGTGACCGATTGCCGCTGGTGATTGACCCGCTGATTGACGGTAACAGCTGGGTACAGTCCATCGCCACGCAAAACATGGAAAAGCTGGTGCTCAAGACCGTCAGTGAAAAATACCCGCGCTTTGAGGCCATGCCGTTCACAGCGTCATCACTGGCGCGCGGCCCGTTTGTGTTTATTGGCACCTTCACGGCGCTGGACCAGGCTGGAAAAAATGCCGGCCCAACCGACTGGTACCGAATTTGCCTGGCGCTACTCGATATGCGCAGCGGGCGCATTGTGGCCAAGGGTTTTGCCAGGGCCGCAACTGAGGGGGTTGACCACACGCCGCTGCCCTTCTTTCAGAATAGCCCGGGCTGGACCAAGGACAAAGCCTCCAGCGGCTACGTCAGCACCTGCCAGGGTACCAAAGTGGGTGACCCCATCAACCCCGACTACTGGGACAAGCTGGCCGCCGCTGCGGTGATCAACGATGCCCTCAACGCCTACCACGCCAACCGCATGGAAGATTCGCTGGACCTTTACCGTGCAGCACTGCGCATGCCGGGCGGTCAGCAATTACGGGTCTTCAATGGCTTGTACTTGACCCAACGCCAACTCAATCGAACCAAAGAATCAGCAAATGCTTTTGGTGATCTGGTGGACTATGGCCTGGAGCAGAAGCAGATCAGTGTGAAATTCCTGTTTCAACCGGGCTCCACCCTGTTTTTGAACAACACCGCAGTGCGTCGTGACTACAGCATGTGGCTGTCGCAAATCGCCAGTCGTTCAGCCAAGTCCAAGGCCTGCCTGCAAATTGCCGGCCACACCAGTCGCAGCGGTGCCGAGCCGCTGAATGAACGCCTGTCGCTGCAGCGCGCCACGCAGGTACGGCAACAGATCGTCAATCGGAACAAGCAACTGGCCGGGCAACTCACCACCCTGGGCCTGGGCTCGAGCAAGGCCATCGTTGGCTCTGGCACCGACGATGCCCGGGATGCTGTTGATCGGCGAGTCGAGTTCGCAGTTCAGGACTGCAAGCCTGCTGGCTAGGGGCGTCATCGCGCGCCAAATTGGCTCCCGTGAGCGCCGAAGCTTGTGACGACTCCGATACCCAGGCCCTGCCCAGCGGAGTCAGGCTGGAAGAGTTCGAGATTCTCCAGAAGATCGGCGAAGGCGGCTTCAGCATTGTTTACAAGGCCTGGGATCTGGCATTGGAACGTGAAGTCGCGCTAAAGGAATACCTGCCCTCCAGCATCGCCTACCGGGGAAGCCAGACTCAGGTCAGCGTCCGCTCAGAACGCAACAAGCCCACTTTTGTGGCTGGCCTGAGCAGTTTTGTGCGCGAGGCACAAACGCTTGCCAGCTTTAACCACCCCTCGCTGGTGCGGGTGTTTCGTTTCTTTCATGCCAATGGCACCGCCTACATGGTGATGCCGCTGTATGTCGGTCGAACCTTGCGCAGCGTGGTCAAGGAAATGGCCGCGGCGCCTGAGGAGGCCTGGCTCAAAGGGCTGCTGCGGCCGTTGATGGACGTGCTGGAAATCATGCACGCACAGGGGTGGTACCACCGGGACATTGCGCCTGACAACATCATGCTGGTCGATGGCGAAACGCGTCCGGTTCTGCTCGACTTTGGTGCAGCCCGGCAAGTGATTGGTGACATGACGCAGGCGCTCACCGTGGTGCTCAAGCCCGGCTATGCACCGATCGAGCAATATGCCGCCATTGCCGACATCAAGCAGGGTCCGTGGACCGATGTCTATGCACTGGCTGCCACCGTCCATTGGTGCATCACTGGCAAAACGCCGCCGATTTCGGCTGGGCGCATTCTGCAAGACACGCACATCCCACTGGTGATTTCCGAGCAGGGCAATTACTCTCATGCATTTCTGCTGGGTCTGGATGCGGCGCTGAAAGTCAAGCCCGTTGACCGTACGCAGAACATTGCACAATTGCGCGCCACAGAAGCAGCGCCAGCCGAGCATGTTGATAGCCTGCCCGCGCCAGCTGCTGCGCCTGCAACACCCACCAGACGCGGCATGATCGCGGCTCTGCTGGTCGGTGCAGTGGCGGTGCTCACGCTGATCAGCTGGCGCATGACAAGCCGTGAACCGACGCGGACGCCAGACACCCCTGAGTCGCGTGTGACTCCAGCAAGCAGCACCGTTGCGCCGGCGCGACTCCTCCAAAACAGCAGTACGCCAGCTGCAAAGCCGCCTGCAGCGGCGGCGATCACCCAACCAGCGCTTCAACCTGCGCCATCGCCATCGCCATCGCCATCGCCATCGCCATCGCCATCGCCTGCTCCTGCTCCTGCTCCAGCGCTTGCAACAGCACGCGCTGCGTCAGCCACACAGGTCAAGGTCAGGCAACCGCCAGTGCCCAATCGACCTGTCGAAGCAGTTCGCCCAGCGCCAGTGACCCAATTGCGCGCCAACTCGGTCTGCGACGAGCTGCTGCGCAAACTGTCGCTGGGTGAGGGGGACAGCACGCTGGGTGAGCAGCTGGTGGCCCATCGTTGCCCCCATTGAATGCACCGCAGCGGGCCTGCCAGGCTGCGCGCTGGCTGGCAGCCCGGATGGCAGCCCGTCAAACCAGCCGCCACTGCAACACCTCGCCGGCGCACAGTGGTTTGAGTTCTGCTTGTCCAAAGATAAAACGCTCAGGTGCGGTCCAGTTTTCGCGCTGCAAAGTGATGCTGCCGGTATTGCGCGCCAGACCATAAAAGTCGGCACCGAAGAAGCTGGCAAAGGCTTCGAGTTTGTCGAGTGCGCCACAGGAGTCAAACGCCTGCGCGTACAACTCCAGCGCGGTATAGGCGGTGTAGCAGCCGGCACAACCACTGGCGTGCTCCTTCAGATGCACGGCGTGCGGTGCGCTGTCGGTGCCGAGGAAAAACTTTGGATTGCCGCTGGAGGCCGCCGCCAGCAGCGCCTGCCGGTGGCTTTCGCGCTTCAACACCGGTAAGCAGTAGTAATGCGGGCGAATGCCGCCGGTAAAAATGGCGTTGCGGTTGAACAGCAGATGATGCGCGGTCAGCGTGGCGGCGATGAAGCGGTCAGCCGCCTGCACATACTGCGCCGCCTCGCGGGTGGTGATGTGCTCCAGCACGATTTTCAGCTCGGGGAAATCGCGCCGCAGAGGAATCAGTTGCTGCTCGATAAACACCGCTTCGCGGTCAAACAGGTCCACCTCGGGTGAAGTGACTTCACCATGCAGCAGCAGCAGCATGCCCTCGCGCTGCATGGCTTCGAGCGTTTTGTACGTCTTGCGCAAGTCGGTCACACCGGCATCGCTGTTGGTGGTGGCCCCGGCGGGGTACAGCTTGACGGCGACCACACCGGCATCGCGTGCACGCTTGATCTCATCTACGGGCAGGTTGTCGGTGAGGTACAACGTCATCAGCGGCTCAAAAGCCACACCTTCAGGCACGGCGGCACGAATGCGCGCCTGGTAAGCCAGCGCCTGCGCCGTGGTGGTGATGGGCGGGCGCAGGTTGGGCATGATGATGGCACGGGCAAACTGCGCGGCCGTATGTGGCACCACGGTAGCCAACGCGTCGCCATCGCGCACATGCAAATGCCAGTCATCGGGGCGGGTAAGGGTCAGGGTTTTTGTCATGTGCGTGATTGTCCCAAAACTTGGGCTGGCATTAAGCGCCTCGTGCAACGTGGCGCAGCGCGTCCCAAAACCATCAGGAGCTACGGATAAAATAGCTGCCAGCGCCCAACAGCAAAGGGCTACAGCCCAATTTCTCATAAATTCAGGAAAACCTGACCAAGACACCATGCAACACGACATCCTCCGTGCTGACGATGGCGAGCCCCTTCATGTGCACTCAAGCGGCAACGGCACACCCCTGTTGCTGCTGCACGGTTGGACCGCCAACCATGCGGCCTGGTCGCCACTGATCACGCCGTTGGCAACGCATTGCCGCCTGCTGCGCCCGGATGCACGTGGCCACGGCGGTCATGCGCTACAAGTCAGCCGCACGCCGGATGTGCAGCGGCTGGCACGCGACATCATCAACCTGCTGGACCATTACGCCATCGACCGGGTGGCCGCCGTGGGCCATTCGATGGGCGCGCTGACGCTGTGGCAGTGCCTGCGCGACTTTGGCACGCAGCGCTTCTCGCACCTGGTGTTCATCGACCAGTCGCCCCGGCTGCTGACCGATGGCAACTGGCGCGGCGGCATTTACGGCGACTTTGATGCTGATCGGTCACAGCGTTTTGTGGATGAGCTGGAGGATGATTTTGCCGAGAGCGTGCTTCGGCTGGCGGCGTTCGGGCTTAACGCCAAGGCGCGGACAAGCTATTTGCGCAACACCTCAGGCTGGCGCGCCGCGCGTGAAGCCTTGCGCCGGCTCGACGCGCCACCGTTGATTGCCCTCTGGCAGAGCCTGGTCGCCGCTGATTTCCGCGATGTGCTGCCCTTGATCGATGTGCCCACACTGCTGGCGTACGGCACTTGCAGCAATTTTTACACCGAAGCAACCGCGCACTATGTGGCGGCGCACATGCCACAGGCGCAGCTGAGTTTTTATGACGACGCAGACCATAGCCCGCATCTGGCGCAGCCAGCGCGCTTTGCCAGTGAATTGATCGCACTATTGCAGGGTTTGCCAATATGAACTTGCGCGCCATGCCACTTCGGATGCCATTCAACCCGCCTTCAATCCCAACGCCTCGCACAGGCGCGGATGCGCGCGATGGTCTCTGTCATGGGCGCTTTGGGCGACACCTCCAGGCCAAGCTGGCGTGCCATGTCGTTGATGCGCGCCGGGTTCAGCGGCACGCCACCGGCATCAATCGCGGCCAGCAAGGCCAGCACACGCTGACGCTCCGTCAAGGGTGGTTTGTTGCCAAACAACAGGGCTTTGAGCCGGACCAGTCGCTGTTTCATGCCATTCAACACCCAACCAAAGCACAGTAGGCCTGGCGCGTTTGCGGTGCCACCGACGCCAGCACCTGCGCATAGGGTGACTTGTGGCGCGCCAGCAGCCGCGCCGAGGCGACCATTTTGGAGCGGCAAAACCAATGGCAGGTGTGCTGCATCAAAAACAGCTCAGCCATCAGGGTGAAGGCTTTGGCTTTGCTGGACTGGCCCAACCGATTGCTAGCCGCCTGCGCAATGGCGTGGGCATGAATGCTCAATGCCTTGCGCATATCAAACGCGCGAACTGGCAGCCAGTTCGCGGCATAGGGCAAGGCGATGGGCAAGCGGCTGACGCGCGCCTGCGCCTCGGTGATGCTGGAGAACGCCAGCACGAAGGCATTGAACTGCTCGACCAGTTCGGTCTCGGCATTGCCCAGCATGGCCCAGATGGCTGCCTGGCGCTGCGGGTCAGCCTCACCCAGCGCACGCAAATAACCTTGCGTCAGGTCTTCCATCAGTTTTTCGATACGGTAGCGGCTCAAATGGGTGCCCAGCAGTCGGATGCGCACCCGCTGGTCACGCATATTGAACGTGTGCAGCGCAAAGCCCAGCAAAAAAAGCACACCAAAAATATCCATTAAATCATCCTCAAGCCCTTACCCTTATTGCGCAATCAGCTATAACAAACATACTTATTTAAGCGCTGAAAAGCAGGCCGGCGGCGGGGTGACGCTGCAGTTTAGTCTTTGAGAACCTGATTGACGGCCATCATGTCTGACTGGGCAATGCCTCCTACCAGTGACAGCAGCCTGATCCTGGAAAGCAGATACATGTAACGCGCCTGCGCCAGATCGCGCTGCACCACCACGCGCTGCTGCTCGGCGTTGAGAATGTCAATAACGGTGCGGCTACCGGCCTGGAACGACCGGGTGCTCGACAGCACCAACTGGTCGGCCGAGCGCAGTGCCTGCTCAAGGGCCCTGATCTTGGGAATGTTTTCAGTGACCCCGCGAAACTCTTTAAAGACGCGCAGGCCAAGGTCACGCCGGGCAGCCTCCAGCGTCTGCTCCGCACGTTCCAGGCTGGCTTGGGTCTGGCGCTGCAGTGAATTGACATAGCCACCGGAATACAGCGGAATGTTGAGTTGTAGCCCCAGCGTGCGGTTGATGTAGCGCGAACTCAGGTTGGTGACACTTTCGCTCTCACTGTCAGAGTACTGCGCCACCGCATCGAGCGTCGGCCAGTGGCCAGCTTTGGCTTTCTGGATGTCTTGCCGCGCCACTTCGACGCGCGCCTTCAGCGAGACCAGTTGCGGGCTGTCCTGTTCGGCTCGGCTTATCCAGTCCGCCAGACTGTTGGGCTCGGGGTCTTGCAATTTGAGCGCTGCAACGTCCAAAGTGGCGAGCTTGTCGATTGGCGCGTTCACCAGGGTCTGCAATTGCTGCACCGTATAGGTAACGTTCTGGCGTGCCTCGATTTCTTGCGAAAGGTTCATGTCGAGCCGCGATTGCGCGTCGTCAATGTCGGTGCGGGTGCCCGAGCCGGCCTCAAATAGGCGGGCCGCAGCGGCAAGCTGGCCCCGGTAAGCGGTCTGTTGCGCCTTGACCAGGGCAAGCTGGTCCCGCGCCAGCATGGCCTCGAAGAAAGCGCTGCTGACGCGCACGGCCAGGTTTTGCTCTTCCTGACCCAGCACGGCTTCGGCATCCGCCACCTGCGCCCGAGCCTGCCGCAGCTGCGCCATGAGTTGCGGACGGTACAGCGGTTGGCGCAGCGACAAACTGCGGTTGCTGCTGGGGTAGTCCGTGTCGGTGGCTTTTTCGACACCCAAAAAATTCGGCGTCACACTGCGCAGCTGGTTGTGGCTTTGCGTCAAGCTGGCGCTGATACTGGGAAACAACTGCGACTGGGCCTGCGGAAGGCGCTCGCGCTCGGCGGCGGCGGCGGCACGTGCCGACATCAGGATGGCGTCATTTTTTTGGGCCATTTCATAGGCTTGCAGCAAATCCATGGCGTTGGCTGCCAGTGACAGGCCCAGCAGTGCCGCGCCAAAAGCCAGCTGCGACAACTTCGTGCGCGGGGTCCGTTTTGATATGGGTTTGATTGATGGTGTCATGACGTGGTCACTCCTCTTTCATGGATGCGGCCAATCGCTTGGTCAGCGGGCTGAGCAGGTAGGTCAGCAATGAGCGCTCGCCGGTGAGCAAAATCACTTCAACCGGCATACCAGGCTGTAGCTGGCGCTTACCCAAGTCTTTGTAGCCTTCAGCAGTCACGCCCACCCGCGCCAGGTAATAACCGACCCCGGTTTGCTGATCCACCAGCAAGTCAGCCGAAACCGAGACCAGTTTGCCCTGGACCACCAGTTGGGGGGAGTGGGCAAACGACGAGAAGCGCACATCAACCGGCATGCCTTTTTGAATGCGGTCGATCAGGTGCGGGGCCACCCGGGCCTCAATCAGCAGGGCCTGATCCTCAGGGACGATGTCCATCAGCTTTTGTCCCGGGCCAATGACTGCGCCAACGGTCTGGAAGGCCAGGCCAACGACTTGTCCGGTGGCGGGCGATTTGATATCGATGCGACCCAGATCATCTTTGGTAGCACGGTATTTTTCGGCGTCGCCGGGCACTTCGCGGCCGACATCGGCCAACTGGGTTTCAACTTCTTTGCGGTATTCTTGCTGACGGGCAATGGCACGCTGACGCAACTCGGCCACAGCACGCCTGGCGCGAATGGTGTTGCCCTGCAGTTCGGTAATGCTGGAGCTGGCTTCGGCCGACATGCGCTCCAGCTCTAGCTGGCGGTTGCGTGGCGCGTAGCCGTCTTTGACCAGACTGCGGGTGTTGGTCAGTTCCTCGGCCAGCAGTGCTTGCTGACTTTTACGGTTAATGAGCATGCCATCGTAAGCCTGGATCATGCCCTCCTGGCCCTGGATGCTTTCTTCGGTAGATTGCAGGTCGGCTTGCAGGGCGGCACGGCGCGAGGTGAACAATTGCTCCTGGGTGCGGATAACCTCACGAATTTGCGGGTCCTGGCTGGCTTCGATCACGTCCGGATGAAAACTGATTTTGGCCAAACCGCGCTGCTCGGCAAGCAGGCGGCCTTCCATGGCGCGCAAACCCACATAGCGCTGTCGCGCCGCCTCAAAATTGGCACGCGCCACGGCAGCGTCCAGCCGCAGCAGAAGCTGGCCTTCCTTGACGTGGTCGCCCTCCCCGACCAGCACTTCTTTCACCAGCCCACCGGTCAGGTGCTGCACCGGCTTGCTCTTGGTATCGATGGCCACCATGCCCTGACTGGGCACGCCTTCGTCAAGCGGGGCCAAACCGGCCCACAACAAAAAGCCACCAAAGCCCAGGCCTAGCGCCCAGAGCCCAACGCGGGCGGCACGACTGGTGTGCGCGGTGATGGAAGGAGTGTCGGTATCGACGGTTTGGATAGTTTGTGGATTTGCCATGACGGTCTCTGCATTCACTAAATAGATAAAAGGGGGTTCAGGCCGGCACAACCGCTGTGTTGGTGGCGGGCGGTGGTGCCTGGCGCGCTGGCTTCAAGGCAGCAAGGACTGCGTCGCGCGGGCCGTTGGCGACGATTTGCCCGTCGCGCAGGATCATGATGTTGTCAGCCACGGCAACGGCGGCCGGGCGATGGGTAATCAAAAACACGGTACGGCCCTTGGCCTTGAGTTGTGCCACGGTCTGAAACAGCGCTGCCTCGCCGGCATCGTCGAGGTTGGCGTTGGGCTCGTCGAGCACGATCAGCCGGGGCTCGCCGTAGATGGCGCGCGCCAGGCCAATGCGTTGGCGCTGACCGCCCGACAACAGGTTGCCGGCCTCGCCAATGGAGGTGTCGTAGCCTTTGGGAAAACGCAAAATCATGTCGTGCAAGCCGGCGCTTTGGGCGGCAGCAATCACCAGCTTGGGGTCAACCTCACCAAAACGGGCAATGTTTTCGGCAATGCTGCCCTCAAACAGTTCGATGTCTTGCGGCAGGTAACCCAGGTGGGGGCCCAACTCAACGCGGTTCCAGCCTGATAGTGGCAAGTCGTCTAGCAGCACCTCACCAGTGACTTCCGGCCAAATGCCCATCAAGACCCGCGCCAGCGTCGATTTACCCGAGCCTGAAGGCCCCAGCACCGCTGTGACGCAGCCAGCAGGCACGCTGAAACTGATATTCTGCAAAATCGGTGTAGCACGGCCAGTAGCCGTGGCAAACACCTGCTGCAACCTGACTTGGCCCACAGGTGGCACACGCTTGAGTGCCGGGTCGCGCTCGGGGTAGTCAAGCAGCATTTTCTCCAGCCGGCCAAAGGCAAAGCGCATCCCGATAAACTGGCGCCAACTGCC
>JAIFMT010000096.1 GCA_020048295.1 Rhodoferax sp. | reverse complement strand
AAGCGCCGCCCACCGAGGAAGAGGCTCATGCGCCTGAATGGGTTCGTGAACTGCGCAAGACCAACCGCGAGGACAAGCGTCGCATCCGTGAACTGGAAGAGAAGTTGAATGCAACCAAGGCCGCTGAGACCAAGCCGGCAGCCCTGGGCAAGAAACCCACTCTCGAGGACCACGACTACGACACTGAGAAGTTCGAGCAAGCACTGACAGCCTGGTATGACCGGAAACGTGAAGCCGACCAAGCTGCTGTCCAAGCCGAAGCTGCCCAGAAGGAACAGCAGAAAGCTTGGCAGGCCAAACTGGATGCTTACGGTGCGGCAAAAACCGCACTGAAGGTGAAGGACTTTGATGATGCCGAGGCAGTAGCCCAGGATGTCTTCAACGTCACCCAGCAAGGCATCGTGCTGCAAGGAGCTGAGAACCCCGCATTGGTTATCTACGCGCTGGGCAAGAACCCAAAGAAGGCGAAGGAAATCTCGACCATCACCGACCCCGTGAAATTTGCTTTCGCGGTGGCTAAACTGGAGACTCAATTGAAAGTTACGCAACGCAAAGCAGCCACGGCACCGGAACGCACTGTCCAGGGAACTGGCAACAAGTCTGGGACTGTGGACTCAACCCTCGAGCGGCTGCGCGCTGAGGCGGCAAAGTCTGGGGACTTCACCAAAGTCCTCCAGTACAAGAAGTCGAAGCAAGCGGCCAAGTAAACCACATTGAAATAGGAGCCAATCATGGCAAATGCATTTTCCAAAGAAGAGCGCGTTGCGTTCGAAGACATCCTCGAAGGCTTCAATGACGCCTTGGTCCTGAGCCGCAACGTCGCGACTTACTCCACCGACTCCACGATGATGGAGCGCACCAACGACATCATCTGGCGTCCCCAGCCGTATATCGCCACGTCCATCGACGGCGCGCCTGGTACGGACATCTCTGCGTCGTACAAGAACATGACCCAGCTGTCTGTGCCGGCCACCATCGGCTTCAGCAAGACTGTGCCGTGGACCTTGAACGCCAAGGAGCTGCGTGACGCGCTGCAAGAGAACCGTCTGGGCGACAGCGCCAAGCAGAAGCTGGCCAGCGACATCAACGTGGCCCTCATGAACGTGGCATCTGCACAAGGTACCTTGTTTGTGAAGCGCTCGGCTGCTGCCACCGGTTTTGATGATGTCGCCCAGTGCGAAGCCATCATGAACGAGCAAGGCGTGCCTTCGTACGACCGCTACCTGGCCCTCAGCACGCGCGACTACAACGGCATGGCAAGCAACTTGGCTGGTCGTCAGAACGTGACTGACATGCCCAAGGAAGCTTACCGCCGCGCCTACGTCGGCATGATCGCGTCCTTCGACACGTACAAGCTCGACTACGCGAACCGCGTGGCTGCTGCAGGTGGTGGCGCTGGTATCACGATCGACACCCGTGACGTTGGTGCTAACTACTACACGCCTCAAGCAACCAGCACTTCTGTTGGCGGCAAGATCAACGTGGACAACCGCTACCAGACCATCACCGTTTCGACCTCGGCAGGCGTGGTTGCTGGTGACGCGTTCACGATCGCTGCTGTGAATGCTGTGCATCACATCACCAAGGGCGATACCGGACAGCTCAAGACCTTCCGCGTCATCAGTGTACCTGCTGGCGGCACGACCTTGGTCATCAGCCCTCCGATCATCAGCAACCAAGTGGCTGCCGATGCTTCTGCCCAGTACCAGAATTGCGTGGTGAACACCAAGGCGGCAGCTTCGGCCATCGTCTTCCTGAACACTGTGGCTGCTTACGCCAACCCGTTCTGGCAGAAGGATGCTCTGGAAATCCTGCCTGGCCGTTACGCCGTTCCGACCGATGCTGGCACCGCAGTGATGCGCGCCTCCACCGATCAGGGCATCGAACTGGTCATGCAGAAGTTCTACGACATCGACACGATGAAGACCAAGTACCGCTTGGACACTCTCTTCGGTGTGGTCTGCAAGCAGCCTGAAATGGCCGGCTTGATGATGTTCAGCCAAACCTAAGCTGATTGAGTGAAGGGGCTTCGGCCCCTTTCTTCAACCTGTTGATCAATTCATCTGAGGATACCAAAATGACAGAACAAGTTCAAGCTGCTGACGACCAGTTCCCCACGCTCGTCTACAAGGGCAAAGGCCCACATTCCCGCGCTGGTGGCACGTATGATTACGCCGCAGCCAATGACCAGACCGACCTCGATGCCAAGTTGGCCGATGGTTGGTTCGCCACACTGCCTGAAGCCATTGACGCCCAGGACAAACCAGCAGTTGTGAAGTCTGAAGACTTGGCGCCTCCGACCCGCAAGGAACTCGAGACCAAGGCAAAGGAACTGGCCATCAAGTTCACGGCCAAGACGACCGACGCTGAACTCAGCGCCGCTATCACTGCAGCACTCGCCAAGGAGTAATCATGGGCTGGACTAAGCGCCAATTCGTCACACAGGCCTTCGAGGAAATCGGGTTGGCGGCTTACGTCTTCGACCTGACTCCTGAGCAGCTGCAGAGTGCGCTCCGCCGATTGGACTCGATGATGGCGTCATGGAACGCCAAGGGCATCCGCCTCGGTTACCCCATCCCATCGTCTCCTGCTGATAGCGACCTTGATGAACAGACTAACGTGCCTGACTCAGCCAATGAGGCCATCTACACCAACCTAGGTGTGCGGCTGGCACCAAGTTTTGGCAAGACTGTGTCGCCTGACGCCAAGGGCATTGCCAAGACCACGTACGACACACTGATGTCACGCGCAGCACTACCACCTGAGCAGCAACTGCCTGGCACTATGCCGTCAGGTGCTGGTAACAAACCATGGCGCACGTACGACGATCCGTTCTTGCGTAAACCTGTCGACCCAGTGCTTGCTGGCCAAGACGGTCCCATCGAATTTAACTGAGGAGGCATTATGCCAACAATCAACCAACTTTCAGGGCTCAGCCAACTCTCAAGCGGTGACCTGTTGCCAATCTACGTGCCAAACAACGGTGATGCCCGCAAGGTTTCCATTGGCCAGTTGCTCGCTTTCTTTCAGCAGCAATTTGCATCTCCTACGCTGGCCACTCAGCTGGCCACTCCAGGTACCGGGTTCAATGTGGCAGTTCAGACTCCAGTGAGTGAGCAGCAATGGTTGATTCTTCAACCGGCTGGCACATTGGCTTCTGGCACAGTCACATTGCCATTGAACACCCAGACGCCTGACGGCACTGAGGTGCTTATCACGACCACACAACAGATCACGGCGTTTACGCTTGCTGGTAACGGTGCCGCATCAGTGTATGGAGCACCGTCGGCCCTTTCTGCCGAGGACTTCTTCCGCGTGCGTTACTACGCGGCCACAAATAGTTGGTACCGCATTGCCTAAGGTGACCTGAATGCAGATCCCAATCCTCAATGGCATCTACGCAGGCAGCGAACCTGAACTGCGTACGAGCTATCCAGTCAACATGGTGCCTGTGCCAAAACAATCCGGCATCAGCAATGGCTTCCTGCGTCCGGCAGATGGGTTGGTATCCAATGGAACCGGACCTGGTGTTGACCGTGGTGGCATCAACTGGAATGGCATTTGTTATCGTGTCATGGGCACCAAACTTGTGACTGTGGCAAGTGATGGTTCTGTGTCAACACTTGGTGATGTTGGTGGCCCGATCAACACGCTGGTGTCCTTTGATTACAGTTTCGACCGTCTGGCCATTGCGTCTGGTGGCCGCCTGTACTACTGGAACGGTGCGCTCACGCAAGTGACCGACCCCGACCTTGGCGTGGTTCTCGATGTGGTCTGGGTTGACGGCTACTTCATGACCACAGACGGAACTAGTTTGATCATCACAGAGCTGACCGATCCAACACAGGTAAACCCACTAAAGTACGGATCGTCTGAAGCAGATCCCGATCCTGTTGTAGCTCTTGTGAAATTGCGCAATGAAGTGTATGCGCTCAACCGAAATACTATCGAGGTCTTTGACAACGTCGGTGGAGACTTCTTTCCATTCCAACGAATCGATGGCGCACAAATCCAAAAAGGCACCATCGGCACATTTGCCTGTTGCGTGTTTGTTGAGACAGTCGCCTTCCTTGGAAGCGGCCGCAACGAAGAACCTGGAATCTATCTTGGCGCCAACGCAACTGCGAACAAGATCAGCACGCAGGAAATTGATCAAGTGCTGCTCCAATACACCGAAACGCAGCTGGCCACAGTGAAACTTGAAGCGCGCAATGACAAGAGCCACCAACACTTGTACGTCCATCTACCTGATCGCACCTTGGTTTATGATGCAGCCGCTTCTGGCGTCCTTGAGGAGCACGTTTGGTTCACGTTGACCACAACCACGGTAGGTTTTAGCCAATACAGAGCCAAAAACTTTGTCTGGGCCCATGGCAAGTGGTTGGTTGGCGATCCGCAATCTTCGGTGGTTGGCAGTATGTCTCAGGATGTCAGCAGTCACTGGGGTCAAATTGTTCGTTGGGAGTTTGGCACTCTGGTTGTTTACAATGAAGGGCGCGGGGCAATTTTCAATGAACTTGAATTGGTAGCCTTGACTGGTCGTGTTGCCATTGGAACAGACCCTACCATCACCACTAGCTACTCCGTCGATGGTCAGTCTTGGAGTCAAGATAGGCCGATCCGCGTTGGCACAACTGGCAACACCAAGAAGCGCTTGGCCTGGTTTCAACAGGGCCACATGCGCAATTGGCGTGTTCAAAGGTTCCAAGGTGACAGCCAGGCTCATCTATCATTTGTGAGACTTGAAGCTCAACTTGAAGCATTGGCGTACTAACATGGCCCCGCAAAAACTTAATTTAACGCGCGACCAACTTGCTACGTTTCTCAAGAACCACGAGTTGATCAAGCAGTTTGAACGCCTCATTCAGGTTGTAGATGAGGTGGCGCCAAGTTCTGACACAACAGGCATCAGCATCCAAGCTGGTAATGCTGATGCTGTGGCCAATGAGGCAATGGCATTAGCGTTGCGTATCACTAGTGCACTGGCGCTAGTAGCCACAACCCCTTCACCATCACAACCAGAATTTCATGAGGTACTAGTATGGCTTTCACCAGAATAACCCCGACACGGTTTGGCGCATCAGAGTTGGGTGTGTCACCAACACTGACAACTATCAGGATTACGCCATTGTTTGCACGCGACCTACTTAAATCGATGGACATTGCCAACGACGCCGCTGTTGCGGCCAGTGTCTCGGTTCACTTAGTTCCAAGTGGTGACACAGCCAGTGCCGACAATCTGCTGGTTCCCACTGTGTCTATACCGGCTCACGGCATCTTTCAGTGGACCGGAACACAGGTACTCGACGCTGGAACGTCTATTCAGGCATCGGCGTCTATTGCCGGTGTGACATTGACAGCTTCAGGCGGGGAGGCAATATGACAATCAGCGTTTTTCCTGAGCCGAAGCAACTACTCGGCACCGTAGATCTAGTGACGGACGCGTGGGGCGTTCAAAAAATGAGCACGCCATACTCACTATTTCATGGGATGTTCACATTTGACATTCCCCCGACGCAGTTCTTCATGTATGAGAACGGCACTCAGGTCTACACTTCGGCTGACATCGTATCCAGTAACGGAGCAGGAACCCTGCTAACAACTGCCACAAACACCTCGCTCATACTCGAGTCTCGTGTGTGCCCGCGCTACCAACCGAATCGTGGGCACTTGCTTTCGACCGCGTTATGGTGCCCAAATAAGACTAATGACGGTGTGAGGGAATGGGGCGTCGGTACCGACCAGAACAGAGTCTTGTTCCGCCTCAAGGCAGACGGCAAGCTGTATGCCGTGCTGCGGTCTGGCGGTGTTGATACTTACGAGCAGGAGATAGACACCTCTGCCGTGGCTGGTTTTGATGTGGAAAAGGGCAACGTCTACGACATCCAGTATCAGTGGCGCGGCGTCGGTAACTACAAGTGGTTCATCAATCTGCAATTAGTGAACACCGCTAGTTTGCTTGGCACTTTAACAGCTCTATCACTGGAGAACCCGGCACTTCCATGTCGGTTTGCAGCGCAGCGAACTACACAAGACGTCGGCATCGGTATCGGATGCGTTGATATTACGTCCGAGAATGGTTCTGAGGAGCAGCTTCAGTATGGCTCTGCCTACGCGGCGAACGTCTCAGTCACTACTGGCACGCCGGTCATTGTAGTCAGACAGCCTTTATTGATTGGGCCAAGAACCAATACGCGGGATTTAACTTTGGCGCGTATCAGCCTCAGCTGCTCTAAAAAAGCTGTCTTTCGCGTCTGGCTCACGCGCAACCCTGCTGCAATTACAGGAGCCACTTATCAGGTTGTCAACTCTGGGTCGTTTGTCGAGTGTGATTCGCCTGATATGAACCCAGCCGCAGTACGGGCAACTGCGGTCAACACCGCGCTGCTTCGCCTTGTGACTGCCGTGCCTGTAGAGGCGTCTGTCCCACGCGAAGTGACAAACCCCTGGCCCAATGAAATTGTCTTCCCGGTTGTTCGAGGAGACTATATCGTTATCACATGCACTGCCGCAACCGCAACCGCCGACGCTGTAGTCGAGTGGGGCGAACATATCTAACAGGAGAACACGCCATGTCAGTCCTCGTAAAAACTCTCATTCAATCAAAGCAAGCGGAAGCTGTTCAGACCACACAATACACGGCCACCAACTGCAGGACCACAATAGACAAATTCACTGCCACAAACACAAGCGCCGGTAACGTTGCGATTGGTGTGAACCTTGTGGTCTCAGGTGGTGCTGCCGGTGTTGACAATCTTATTGTGGGTTCTCAGGCCATTGCGCCAGGTGAATCCTACACGTTCCCAGAGCTTGTGGGCCAGGTCTTAGAACCTGGTGGCTTTATCTCCACCATTGCCAGTGATGCCGCAACGCTGACAATCAGAGCCAGTGGCCGTGAAATAACCTGATGGTTTACAACGTGGCCAGATGCGTGTTAGTATCTGGCCACCTGTAGTGCTAGACGCTACAGTAGCTGAGCCTAACGAGCAGCCAGCAGCTCATACCGCCCTGAAAAGGAGAGTTTGAATGCTGGCTGAAGCCAAATCCCACGCCATTGTGGACCCTGCTAAAATCGAGCAGGTTGAATCACATCTTCTGGACCTGCCTCAAGTCGAGTGTCCAGTAGTCCATCACTTCGGTCCTGGTATCTACATCCGCGAAGTCACTCTACCTGCAGGCACTCTTGCCATCGGTCACGCGCAGCGGTTTGACCACCTGAATATCATGTTGACTGGCGCAGTTGCCATGGTCGATGACGATGGTCAAACCAAGGTACTGCGTGCACCTATGATCTTTGTGGGCAAACCAGGTCGTAAACTTGGCTACGTCCTTGAAACCTGCATCTGGCAAAATGTCTACGCCACTGACGAGCGCAATATCGATAAACTTGAGGCGACGTTCCTCGATAAGAGCGCCACGTGGCAAGCTCACGCAGAAGCCGCCAAGCAGCTTGAGACGTACCACCGCCGTGAAGACCGAGAGGACTTTGAACTTGTAGTTCGATTGGCTGGTTTCACACCTGCCGCTGTCCGCGCCCAGTCTGAGAATCCCCATGACCAGATCGCTATGCCAAGTGGCTTTGCTACAAAGTTCACTGTGCGCGACTCGACTATTGAGGGCAAGGGCGTCTTTCTGAGCGCCCCAGTTGATGACGGTGAAGTCATTGCACCAGCTCGCATCGACGGCATGCGGACTCCAGCTGGCCGCTACACCAATCACGCCAAAACCCCCAACGCCAAGTTTATCAAGGATGAGAACGGGGACATCTGGCTTGTGGCGACTCGGCGAATTGCTGGTTGCGCAGGTGGCAGCCAAGGCGAGGAGGTCACAGTTGACTACCGCCAAGCTCTCGCCCTCTCAGGCATCAATCTAATCGAAGGAGAATCCCAATGAGTGGAATCGCAACGGCCGTCGTGGCCGGGTCAGTCATCACTGGCGTGATGGCAAGTGATGCGCAGTCAGAAGCCGCATCGACTGCCGCCGGAGCCCAAACAGCTTCAAGCCAAGCATCAATCGAGGAACAGCGCCGCCAATTTGATGCAGTCCAGAAGCTACTGGCACCTTACGTAGGCGCAGGTGAGGGAGCCATCAAAGGTCAGCAAGGTCTGCTTGGGCTTGCCGGTCCTACTGCGCAACGTGAGGCAATTGCTGGCATCGAGTCATCGCCGCAGTTCCAATCCATGATGCAGCAAGGCGAGAATGCCATTTTGCAGAACGCCTCGGCAACGGGCGGCTTGCGTGGTGGCAACGTACAAGCTACGCTTGCCCAGTTTCGTCCACAGCTGCTAAGCCAGTTGATAGAATCTCAATTCAGCAAACTTGGTACCATTTCAGGTTTGGGCCAGGCATCTGCCGCCGGTCAAGCCGCTGCGGCTCAGCAGACTGGCGCCAACATCGGAAATGCACTGACACAACAAGGTCAGGCGGCGGCAGGTGCAGCTCTGGCTCAAGGTCAAGCGCAAGCTCAGATGTGGGGAAATATCGGCGGCACCATCGGCAATGTCGCCACGCTCAAAGCTCTGAAGGTGTTCTAACATGGCACAACCATTCAACTACATGCTCAACGTCCCAGATCCGACTCAGTCAGTCATGGGTGGAGTGCAAAACGCGCTGAACATCTCTAACATGAGACTCAGGTTCAGATGGAAGCCGACCTTGGTACTTTGTCCAAGAACCCAACTCCATCGGCTTTGGCCAGCATGATGGTCAAGTATCCAAGCCTGAGCGAGAACTTCAAGCGCACCTACGACGTACTCAGCACCGAGCAGAAGGACTCACGCTTGGGCCAAGCCACACAGGTCTACGCCGCGCTTCAATCTGGTAAGCCGGAGATCGCCCAGCAACTTCTGACTGAGCAGGCCACAGCCTACCGCAACTCAGGCCAGGAGCGTGAAGCCAAGACGCTTGAGGACCTTGGCGTGCTGATCAAGACCAGTCCCGAGACGGCCAAGACTTCAACAGGTCTCTTCCTTGCTTCAGCCATGGGACCTGACAAGTTCACCGAGACATTCACCAAGCTCCAAGGTGAGCAACGTGAGGCTGAGTTGCAGCCGTCTAAGTTGACCGAGTCTCAGGCCAAAGCCCAGAAAGCCGCGGTTGAGGCCAAATTTGCCGAGTCTGGCGCCGTACTCGACCTGCAGAAGAAAGGTTGGGACATCACCAAGATCCAAGAGGACATCAAGATCGCCAAGCAGAATGCTTCGATTGCCGCCCTCAACGCTCAGATCGCACGCGAGGGCAACCAGATCAAGCGCGAAGAAAACCAACTTAAGCTTCAAGACATGGTTCAGAAGCGCGACGAGGCAGTACGGACCAAAGCAGCCGATCTTGAGTCTGCGCGCACGAACATGGACAACATGCTCAACACGGCCGACCGCATCTTGAAGACTCCAATCGGTGTGATTGGTTCAGCCGCCGGCCCGGTGTCATCACGCATGCCCACACTCAGTCAGGACACGGCCGACTTTGAGGCTCTGGTCGAGACGCTTGGCTCACAGTCGTTCATGGCGCAAATCCCCAATATCAAGGGCATGGGCGCCTTGTCCAATGCCGAGGGTGACAAGCTCCAAGCTGCCTTGCAGAACTTCAGTTTGAAACAATCGCCCGAACGCTTGCTTGAGAACGTCAAGGAAGCCCAGCGTCTGGTCATGAAGGCGCGCAAGAATATGACCGCGCGGGCTGGTCTGCCTGAAACCATTCCCGATACTCCTGCCGTGAGCACATCTGGTGGCGACATTGACGCGCTTGTCAAGAAGTACACGCAAGGAGCCCGCTGATGGCAACACTCCAAGAACTTGAGCTGGCCTTGGTCAATGCCGACAAGGCGGGTGACCTCGATGCTGCTCGGCGCTTGGCTGCCGTGCTTGTCAAGGCCCGTCAAGATGCCACGAACCAGATCCCAGACACGATTGTGCCTGGTACGACGCCTGAGTACGTCGAACCATCTCTTGGTGAGAAGATCGTTGGCGCAGGCGAGGCCGCATTGACCATTGGCACAGGCGCGGTTGGCGGCACGGCTGGTCTGATCGGCGGTACACTGAAAGGTCTGGCCGAGCAGATTCTATCTGGTCAGTTCGGTAGCCAAGAGGCGGCAAACCTGGTCCAGAAGTCAGCCATGCAGGGGGCTCAGGCATTGACCTACGCGCCTCGCACTCAGTCTGGCCAAGAGCAAGTGCAAGCTGTTGGCGAAGTGCTCCAGAATGTCCCTCCTGTCATCCCAGTTGCTGGTCCAATTGGAGCCGTAGCTGCAAGTACCAAGATGGCAGCTCCAGTAGTTGCCGCGACTGCAGGTCGTGTGGCCGCGCCTGTTGTCCAGGCCACCAAACGTGTCGGCCAGGCAGTGGCAAAAGTCGTTGAACCGATCATGCCAGGTGCTGCCAAGAAACCCACTCCAGGCACCCCTGGTTCTGGTGGTGCTGCTGGTGTTGATCTTGCCACCCTGCGTCAAGCTAAGGCGGAAGAACTGCCGGTTCCCATCAAACTGACCGAGGGTCAGAAGACACGCCAGTTCGAGCAGCAGCGGTTCGAGCGCGAGACTGCCAAGTTGCCTGAGGTGGGCGCGCCCATCCGCGAACGCTTTGCCACTCAGAACAAGCAACTCCAGCAGAACCTTGAGACCTTCATCGACATGACTGGCGCCGAAGCGCCTGACTTGCGCTCCATTGGTTTGACCGTGGACAAGGCATTGCGCGACCGTGCAGCCCGTGACAAGACGCGCATTCGCACCTTGTACAAGGAGGCTGAGAAGGCCGGTGAGATGGAGGCGCCTGTCAAGCTCGACACGGTGGTCCAGCACTTGGTTGACAACGCCCCAGAGGCTGAGGTAGCCAATGTGCTCAAGGCAACACGCGCTAAAGCGCTGCAGCTTGGCGTGGCCACTGAAGCGCCTGATGGCACCTTGATTGCCCAACCCGTCACACTGAAGACTGCCGAATTGTTCCGCCGCTCGATCGGTGGAGCCACCAATGCTGAACCGACCAACATAATGCAGGCTTCTCAGATGCGTAGTCTCATTGATGCTTCGACTGAAGGTCTTGGTGGCAACATGTACAAGCAGGCTCGCTCGGCACGCGCTCGATTTGCCAATGATTACGAAAACATCGGTCTGGTAAAGAATTTGCTTGGCCAAAAGCGCGGTTCAAATGACCGCGCCATCGCCATGGAGGACGTCTTGCGCCGCTCAGTCATTGACCCATCAACGTCACTTGACACAGTCCGCCAAGTCCGTCGCCTGCTTCAGACTGAAGGTCCAAATGGCCAACAAGCTTGGAAGGAACTCCAAGGCGGCACACTCAAATTCTTGCGTGACGAGGCTACCAAGGGCGTTGGTCGCGATGAGCTTGGAAATCCCATACTATCGCCTGGTCAACTGGATCGCGTTATCACACAACTTGACAAGTCTGGCAAGCTTGACTTTGTCTTTGGCAAGAAGGGCGCTGAACAGCTCCGTATCATCAATGACGTGGCCAAGGACGTACTGGTCGCGCCTCCAGGCAGTGTCAACACAAGCAACACAGCCAGCGTGCTTGCCGGCATGATGGACATTGCCATCAGCGGCACTGCAGGTGTTCCAGCACCAATCATGACCAGCTTTAGATTATTGACGAAAGGAATTAAAGATGCGAAAACTCGTACCAAAGTGCGTCAAGCCCTTGGTGAATAATTTTGGACTTAAAGGAGAACCATTAAATGTCCGCACTTAGCATTCAACCCACCTACCCGATCTTTACGGACATTGATGGCCAGCCTCTTGAGGATGGTTATGTCTGGATCGGCCAGGCAAATCTTGACCCACAGGTCAACCCCATCGCGGTCTTCTGGGATGCGGCCCTTACCGTCCCGGCCACACAGCCCATTCGCACACTCGGTGGCTATCCGTCCAACAGCGGAACACCTGCACGGCTGTATGTCAACAGTGACTACAGCATCCGAGTGATGAACAAGAACGGAAGCGTGGTGTACAGCGCACCGGCTGCGACTGAGCGTTATGGCAATGTCATTACGCTTGCCGACCTTAATTTCACTCAATCTGGTATTGGTGCTGTTACAAGAACTGCGCTCTCAAAAATGCGAGATTTTGTGAGCGCCAAAGATTTTGGTGTCGTAGGTGATGGGGTGGCTGATGACACGGTCGCTGTTCAAAACGCCATAAATACTGGCAGATCAGTAGACTTCAATGGGCTGGTGTGCGGCATTACGGCTGAACTTGCCGCGTCATTTACGAACGTCACACTGACAAACGGAACGATCAAATTCCTGTCCACTTACGACAAAAGTGGCGGCACCCTGTCTGCT
>JAIFMT010000168.1 GCA_020048295.1 Rhodoferax sp. | reverse complement strand
TCGGGTCGAGGATGATGTTGCGCATGGCCTGGCCCATTTGCAGGCCTTGGGCATACATTTCCGAGAGTCCGCGCTCAACCGCTTGTTCTGAGCTGATATAGCGGTCGAAATTGCCCTGGGTGTGAATCAGTGCACCGATGCTGCTGATCAGCCCCACAATAAACACAATGGCCGGAATGGCGGCAAACGCAATAATTTTTGTGTTGAACTTCATGGTGTTCTCCAACGGTTAGGCAGACGCGATCAGCAATAAAAGTAACGCATGGTGCATAGTTTGCCATGATTGTGTTTTGACCTTGGTCATGATTTGCTACACTAATTTCATGTTTTTTCACCGACTCACCCAACGCTTTGGTCGCATCGACCGGGGGGCCTGGCCCTGGCGGGCATGGCGTGTGGCCTGAGCGTGCGGGTTTGCCGACAGCCTTAAACAGGCTGGGTCCAGGCAGATTTGTCAAAGCGCGCGGTGCGGGCAAGTGGTGCGGAATACCCATTCCGCCGTGCTGCGCGCACTTCATTTTTTGCAGCCTGATCTGTCTCGGGCTTGTTAAAAACCAAAACTGCTGACTTGTAAGGTGTCGTTTGTGATGACTGAATCCGAATTTTCCAATTTGCGGGACCAGGGTTTCAACCGCATTCCCTTGATGGCGCAGGCGTTTGCCGACCTGGAAACGCCACTCTCGCTGTACCTCAAGCTCGCCCGCGCCGCCGGTGCGACTGAGCCGGCACCGTACAGTTTTTTGCTGGAGTCGGTGGTGGGCGGCGAGCGTTTTGGCCGCTATAGCTTTATCGGCTTGCCGGCGCGCACGCTGCTGCGCAGCAGCGGCTTTGGCGCGCAGGCGCGCACCGAGGTGGTGACCGATGGCGTGGTGGTGGAAACCTCAAGCGCCAACCCGTTGGACTTCATTGCTCACTATCAGCAGCGTTTCAAGGTGGCGCTGCAGCCCGGCATGCCGCGTTTTTGCGGCGGATTGGCGGGCTATTTTGGCTACGACGCGGTGCGCTACATCGAGAAGAAGTTGGTCAACAGCTGCCCGCCTGACGAGCTGGGCACGCCAGACATCCTGCTGCTGCAATGCGAAGAGCTGGCGGTGATTGATAACCTGTCGGGCAAACTGCACCTGATGGTGTACCTGGACCCCGACGTGCCCGATGCATACGCGCTGGGCCAGGCACGGCTGGCAGCCCTGAAGGCGCAGCTGGCGCAGGCGGTCAGTGCGCCGGCGGTCAAGCCCAGCCCGGGTCATGCGCCAGTGCGTGACTTTGCCAAGGACGATTACCTGGGGGCTGTGGTGCGCGCCAAGGCGCTGATTGCGGGGGGCGATTTCATGCAGGTGCAGGTGGGCCAGCGCATCAAAAAGCGCTACACCCAGTCACCATTGAGTCTGTACCGGTCGTTACGCTCGCTCAACCCATCGCCCTACATGTACTACTACAACTTCAGCGGTGCCACGGCGGATGGCGCTGATTTTCATGTGGTGGGGGCCAGCCCGGAGATTCTGGTGCGCCAGGAGCAGGTCATGGTCGATGGGCAGGCAACGCAAAAAATCACCATCCGCCCGCTGGCCGGCACCCGCCCACGTGGGGCAACGCCCGAGCTGGACAAGGCGGCCGAGGTGGAACTGATCAACGACCCCAAGGAGCGCGCCGAACACGTCATGCTGATCGACCTGGCGCGCAATGACATTGGCCGCATTGCGCAAATTGGCAGCGTCAAGGTCACCGATGCGTTCTGTGTCGAGCGCTATAGCCATGTGATGCACATTGTCAGCAATGTCGAAGGAACGTTGCAAGACGGCATGACCAGCATGGACGTGCTCAAGGCCACCTTTCCGGCCGGCACCCTGACTGGCGCACCCAAGGTGCATGCGATGGAGCTGATTGACCAGCTCGAGCCGACCAAGCGCGGTATTTACGGTGGCGCCTGCGGCTACCTCAGCTACGCCGGCGACATGGATGTGGCAATTGCCATTCGCACCGGCATCATCAAGGATCAGACGCTGTATGTGCAGGCGGCAGCCGGTGTGGTGGCCGACTCGGTGCCCGAGCTGGAGTGGCGCGAGACCGAGGCCAAGGCACGCGCGCTGTTGCGGGCAGCCGAGTTGGTGGAGGAAGGCCTGGAATGAATAATATAGCTGCTTGCACATACATAACGGGGGCTACAGGCGTATTTCGTATAAATTTTCTGCGCTGGCTGTGGCTCCTGATGGGGGTCGTCGTGTTGGTTGCCTGCAGCCGCGAGACTGCGGCACCAACACCGCAATACACCAGCACGCCGACGGCGGCTGACACGAAAACCCACTATGTGTTCCTGGTCCACCCGCTGCAAAATCCGCAACTGTTGCACCAGAAGTTTGAGCCGCTGATGAACTACCTGGCCGAGCAGTTGCCCGGTACTGCGTTTGACCTGCAGACCTCCAGTGATTACGCCGATTTTGAGCAAAAGCTGCGCCAAGGCGGACCGCACTTTGCCCTGCCCAACCCTTACCACGCCACACTGGCGCGGGACTGGGGCTACCACGTGATTGCCAAAATGGGCAACGATGACTTGTTTCGCGGTGTTTTCATTGTGCGCAAGGACAGTCCGATTCGGGTGGTGGCCGATTTGCGTGGCAAGGTGGTGGCTTATCCGGCTCCCACCGCACTGGCCGCCGCCATGATGCCGCAGCTTTACCTGCAAAACTCGTCGATCATGAACGCCTACCTGCGCCAAAGCGATGCCAGTGCCACCTGGCCGGTGGCCTGGGCCGCGTTTGAGCAGTCCAACCCGAAAGAGGCGGCCGAGCTCAAGGTGATCTGGCAGACCCCGACGCTGATCCAGAATGCCGTTCTGGCGCGCCAGAATGTGCCAGCGCCGGTGGCAGCGGAGGTAACCCGCGTGCTGACCCAGCTGCAGGACACGCCTGCCGGTCAATTGCTGCTCAAAGACATCGATACGGTGAGTTTTGTTGCCGCCAGTGATGCTGATTTTGAAATCGTCCGCACCTTTCTTAAAGAATTCAACACGCTGGTCAGAAAAGAAAAATGACACCGCCCAAGCGCTCGTCCCTGCGGTGGTTTTCGGCAACGGTGCGCCGTCAGCTGATCTGGGGCGTGGCGCTGGTGCACGCGGTGATGATGAGCCTGTTTGTGTATGACCTGTCGCAGCGTCAGCGCGATTTTCTGATCGAGAGTCAGGCCAGCCAGGCCATCAGTCTGGCGCAAAACCTCAGCCTGATTTCGGTGACACCACTGCTGTCGTCTGACTATGCCGGCCTGCAGGAACTCACCACGGCCATTGGCCGCTACCCGGGCGTGGTGCATGTGATGGTGTTGCTGCCTAGCGGCAAAATCGTGGCGCATGGGCAGGCGGACCGGCGCGGCCAGTTTGTGGCCGACTTTGCAACGTTTGCTGCTGGGGTGGGTGAACAACCACGCATGCTGCTGCGCAGTGAAGCGCTGGCCGATGTGGTGGTGCCAGTGGTGGTGCATCAGGACCGCATTGGCTGGGTGCGGGTGGGCGTGGCCCAAAGTGCTACCGCCAGCAAGCTCGCCGCCATCACCCGCAGCGGGCTGCTGTACACCGTGCTGGCGATTCTGGCAGGCGTGCTGCTGGCCTGGTGGCTGGCCAGCCACCTGACGCGGCGGCTGAACCGGCTGGCGCGGGTGGCCGACGCGGTACGTTCGGGTGAGGTGCAGCTGCGCGCCACAGTCACGGGCGACGACGAGCTGAGTCATCTCGGGCGCGCCTTCAACTTCATGCTTGATGCGCTGGCCACACAGTCACGCAATGAAAAAAGCCTGCAGTTGGCGCTGCAGGCCGAAAAAGAGCTGGCACAGGTCACGCTGGCATCGATTGGCGACGCGGTGATCACCACCGATGCCAGCGGGCAGGTGACGTTTCTCAACGCAGCGGCGAATCACCTGACGGGTTGGCGCGCCGCAGATGCGCTTGGCAAGCCGGTGGACGAAGTGTTTCATGTGCAGAACAGCCAATCCAGCACGGTCATCGATAACCCGGTGGCGCAGGTGCTGGCCAGCCGGCGGGCCGTGGCCTCGGATGATTTCACGGCATTGCTGGCGCGCGACGGCAGCCAATGCATGGTGGAGAGCCTGGCATCTCCCATTTTTGCGCCCGATGGCCAGGTGCTGGGGTGTGTGCTGGTGTTTCGTGATGTGTCGGAAAAGTTCATGGCCCAAGACCGGTTGCAATGGCAAGCGGGCCACGATGCCTTGACGGGCTTGCCCAACCGCGTGTTGCTGGCGGACCGCTTTGCGCGGGCGCTGGAGAAAGCCCGCCGCGATGACACCCAGCTGGCGGTGTGCATGTTGGACCTCGATAAATTCAAGCCGGTCAACGACAACTTTGGTCATGCGGTGGGCGACCTGCTGCTGGTGGAGCTGACAGCGCGTCTGAGCCATGAGCTGCGCGCCGTCGATACGCTGACGCGCCTGGGTGGCGACGAATTTGTGATTTTGCTCGAAGATGTGGCCGAATCCGCCGACTTGACTGGCTTGCTGACGCGCATTTTGCACAGTCTGGCCGAACCTTTCGAGATCAACAACCATCGCATTGCCATCACTGCCAGCCTGGGCTTGACGGTGTTTCCGCAGGATGACTCTGACCTCGACACGCTGCTGCGCCATGCCGACCAGGCCATGTATGTGGCCAAGCAGACCGGACGCAACCGTTACCATCGTTTTGACGTGCTGCAAGACCGACAGCAAGAGTCGCAGCACCAGACCGTTGCCCGGGTGCGCCAAGCCATGGCCGACAACGAACTGCTGCTGTATTACCAGCCCAAGGTGAATTTGCGCAGTGGCGCGGTCGAAGGTTTCGAGGCCTTGCTGCGCTGGCAGCACCCGCAAGACGGCATGATTGCGCCGCTGAACTTCTTGCCACTGATCGAGCAGACGGATCTGATTGCCGACATTGGCCAGTGGGTGATCGAGCGCACGCTGGCGCAACTGCAACTGTGGCAGCAGCAGGGCGCGGTGTGGTCGGTCAGTGTCAACATTGCGGCGCGGCATTTTCAGCGCGAGGACTTCCTGGATCGTTTGCTGGCCTCGCTGGCGCTGTACCCGCAGGTGTCACCGGCGCAGCTGGAGTTCGAAATTCTGGAGTCGGTGGCACTGGCTGACTTTCATGCCATGAACGAGCTGATGGCAAGTTGCCAGAGCCTGGGCATCGAATTTTCGCTCGATGACTTTGGCACCGGCTACTCGTCGTTGAGCTATTTGAAGCGTCTGCCGGTGCAAACGCTCAAGATTGACCAGTCGTTTGTGCGTGACATGCTCGACGATCGCGACGACCGGGCGCTGGTCGAGTCAGTCATCAACATTGCCAAGTTGTTCCGGCTACGGGTGATCGCCGAGGGCATGGAGTCGCAAGACCAAGGTGTTTTGTTGCTGCGCCTGGGTTGTGATGTGGTGCAAGGCTATGGCATTGCGCGGCCCATGCCAGCTGATCATGTGCTGGACTGGGTCAGCGACTATGTGCCTGATGTCAACTGGCAGCGCTGGGCGGATGTGCCCTGGGAGCCCGATGACCTGCCCATGCTGATGGGGTCGCACGAGCATCTGGCGTGGGTTGACCGGGTGCTGGCGCTGGGGGCAGGTGCCCCGTTGTGGCCCACCGATGCGCAGATGGCCGAAGGAGTGCATTGCCGATTTGGTGAGTGGTACGCCGGCCACGGCTTGTTGCGCTATGGCCAATTGCCCGAATTCCAGGCCATTGGCCCGCTGCATCAGCGGCTGCACCAGTTGGGCAGCGAGGTGGTGCAAGGGCGGTTGGCCGGAGACGATGCCACGGCCAGCGTGCGGGCCGCCGAGTTGGCCATCTGCAAGGCCGACCTGTTGGTGCGGCTTGACGACTTGCAGCGCGCCGCCTTGATGGCGCTGGAGATGCCGCAATTGCACCTGTCGCTGAATTCATCCCATTGATTGAGAAAGACGAGCCATGAAACTCTTGATGATCGACAACTACGACAGCTTTACCTACAACATCGTCCAATACCTCGGTGAGCTCGGCGCACAGGTCACGGTGGCGCGCAACGACGAGATCACGCTGGCCGACATGGACGCGCTGCTGGCGGTCGGTGCGCTGCAACGACTGGTGATTTCGCCCGGGCCGTGTTCGCCGGCTGAGGCGGGCATTTCGGTGCAGGCGATCCAGCATTTCGCTGGCAAGCTGCCGATTCTGGGGGTGTGCCTGGGGCATCAGGCGATTGGTGCCGCGTTTGGCGGCCATATCATTCGCGCGCAGCAGTTGATGCACGGCAAGACCAGCGTCATGACCACCACGGGTGAGGGTGTGTTTGAAGGCCTGCCGCGCCAGTTCACGGTGAACCGCTATCACTCCTTGGCAATTGAGCGCGCCACCTGCCCGGCCTGCCTGACAGTCACCGCCTGGACCGACGATGCTGAGATCATGGGCGTCAAACACACCCATCTGGACATTGAGGGCGTGCAATTTCACCCGGAAAGTATCCTGACCGAGCATGGCCACGCCATGTTGCAGAACTTTCTGAAACCCCGCACTGGCTTTTAATTTGCTCTTTATTAAATAGCTGGTAACGCATATTCCATAAGGGTTAGAGGCTAAAATGATTAAGAAAAACGTTGATCTCCGCAGCGACACCGTCACCCAACCGACACCCGCCATGCGCGCGGCCATGGCCGCGGCGCCAGTGGGCGACGACGTGTTTGGGGACGACCCCAGCATCAATGCGCTGCAGCAGAAATTGGCCGACTTGCTGGGTTTTGAGGCGGCGCTGTTTGTGCCCACCGGCACGCAAAGCAATCTGTGTGGCTTGCTGGCGCATTGCCAACGCGGCGACGAGTACCTGGTTGGCCAGATGGCGCACACCTATCGCTGGGAGGGCGGCGGGGCGGCCGTGCTGGGCAGCGTGCAGCCGCAGCCGTTGAATCACCAGCCTGATGGCACGCTGGCGTTGGAAGACATTGAAGCTGCCATCAAGCCTGATGACGCACACTATGCCAAAACCCGACTGTTGACGCTGGAAAATACCTTTGGTGGCAAGTTGCTGCCGTTTGGCTACGTGCAAGCGGCCACCGATCTGGCTGCCAGTCGGGGCCTGAGCCGGCATCTGGACGGTGCGCGGCTGTTCAATGCGGCACTGGCGCAAGCCATGCGGGTGGCTGATGAGAATATGAAAAATCAGGCTACAGCCCAACACCAGAAAGCGCTGCCCGCTATAGATCATGGAGTTTCGGGGACGCCTGACAGCGCGACTGCTGTCAGTTTGGCCGATATCCATGCCGAAGCGCGGCGCATTGCCCAGTGCTTTGACAGCGTGTCGGTTTGCCTGAGCAAAGGGCTGGGCGCGCCAGTTGGCTCGGTGCTGTGCGGTAGCCGCGACTTCATCGGGCGCGCGCACCGCATTCGCAAAATGGCCGGTGGGGGTATGCGCCAGGCTGGCATTCTGGCGGCAGCGGGCAGTCATGCGCTCGATCACCATGTGCTGCGCCTGGCGCAAGACCACGCGCTGGCGGCGCAGTTGGCGCACGGGCTGCAAGGCCTGCCCGGTGTGCAGGTGGAGCCACCGCAGACCAACATGGTGTTTGTTGACTTGCACGGACTGGCCAAGAGCCGGGCCCCTGAGCTGCTCAATTATTTGCAGCATAACGGCATCCTGACCACCGGCCTGTACCGCCTGCGTCTGGTCACCCATCTGGACGTGGATGCCGCTGACATTGATCACACGGTAGCGATGTTCCGGGCTTTTTTTGACACCTTGGGGCGGGCTGACGATGACTGAGTTGGGTGTGGCTGCGGTGTGGCAGACAGTTTCTGCTCTGTCGGTGGCGGCGATTGGCGTTGAGCACCTGGGGTTGTTTGTCATGGCGGGCATCTTGCTGAACCTGACGCCCGGGGTGGATGTGCTGTACATCCTGACGCAGGCGGTCAGGTGCGGCGGTCGCGCCGGTGTAGCCGCCGCGCTGGGCATCGTGGCGGGCTGTTTTGTGCATGTAGGCGCAGCGGCTTTGGGTTTGAGTGCGTTGATTGCCGCTTCCAGTACGGCCTTTAGCGCACTCAAATACTTGGGTGCAGCCTACTTGTTGTGGGTCGGCTGGACTTTGCTGCGCACCCGAAGTACGTCAATATCAGGAGCTATCAGCGCAAATGGCACATGGGCTACAGGCAAAAAAAGCTTATTAATAATATTTACCAACGGGTTTTGGACGAATGTGCTGAACCCGAAGGTCGCGCTGTTTTTTTTGGCATTCCTGCCACAGTTCATTGCGCCTGATGCGGCCCACAAAACGCTGGCCTTTGTGTTGCTGGGTTTGGTGTTCAATCTCAACAGCCTGTGGGTCAATCTGGGCTTTGCCTGGTTGGGGGCCTCGCTGGGCAATGCGCTGAGTACGGCGCGTTCGCCGCGCTGGGTTGGATGGCAGGGCAAGTTGCACTGGCTGGAACGCACCGTGGGGGCCATGTTCATTGCCTTTGGTCTCAAGCTGGCGTTGAGTGACAATCCGGCCCACTGAGCCTGTTGCTCGCGCAATGCACCGTTTTACCTACTGATCCAATCCATCACCATGACCCAGGCCATCCAGATTACCCCGCAAGAGGCGTTGCTGCGCACCATCGAGCACCGCGAAATTTTTCACGACGAGATGCTGCACATCATGCGCCAGATCATGAGTGGCGCGTGGTCTCCGGTGATGCTGGCTGCGTTGATCACTGGCTTGCGTGTCAAGAAAGAGACCATTGGCGAGATCACCGCCGCTGCCGAGGTCATGCGCGAGTTTTCCACCAAGGTGGTGGTGGCCGACAAGACCCATCTGGTGGACATTGTGGGCACCGGCGGCGATGGTGCCCACACCTTCAATATCTCCACTTGTGCGATGTTTGTTGCCGCCGCCGCCGGGGCCAAGGTCAGCAAGCACGGCGGGCGCAGCGTCAGCAGCAAGAGCGGCAGCGCCGATGTGATGGAGTCGCTCGGGGTCAATATCAACCTCAAGCCCGAAGCGATTGCGCGCTGCATCGCGCAGGTGGGCGTGGGCTTCATGTTCGCACCAAATCACCATCCGGCGATGAAGAACGTGGCACCGGTGCGCCGCGAGCTGGGTGTCAAGACCATCTTCAATCTGCTCGGACCGCTGACCAACCCGGCGGGTGCGCCCAATATCCTGATGGGCGTGTTTCACCCCGATCTGGTGGGCATTCAAGTGCGCGCGCTGGAGCGCCTGGGCACCGAACACGCGCTGGTGGTGTATGGCCGCGATGGCATGGACGAGGTGAGCCTGGGCGCAGCCACGCTGGTGGGCGAACTCAAGGGCGGCAAAATCACCGAATACGAGATTCACCCGGAAGACTTCGGCATGACGATGGCCAGCAACCGCAGCTTCAGAGTGGAAACGCCCGAGCAGTCGCGCGCCATGCTGCTGGGTGTGCTTGACAATGTGGACGGCCCGGCCAAGGAGATCGTGGTCTTCAACGCCGGTGTGGCGCTGTACGCGGCCAATGTGGCCAATTCGATTGCCGCCGGCATTGGGCTTGCCCGGGCTGCTATTGAATCTGGGGCATCCAGGGCGAAGCTCGACGCGTTGGTGGTGGCAGCACATTCTTTAAGTGAGGTTTGATCATGAGTTTGCTCAACAGTGTGGAAGCCTGGATTGCGATTGGCATCTCGGGCCTGTTTATCGTGACCGGTCTGGTGATGCACCGGGTGTTTGTCAAGGTGCTCAAGGCCGACCCGCAGGAATCCCCGCGCAATGACTGACATTCTGGAAAAAATCGTTGCCGTCAAGCACGAAGAAGTGGCAGCGGCGATCCGGCGCAAGTCGCTGGTGGCGATGCGCGCCGATGCCGAAAGTCGGGTACTGACGCGTGATTTTGTCGGCGCACTGCGCGCCAGGATCGCTGAGGCCAAGCCAGCGGTGATTGCCGAAATCAAGAAGGCCAGTCCGTCCAAAGGCGTGATTCGTGCTGACTTCATCCCGGCTGACATTGCCCAGAGTTATGCCGAGTACGGAGCGGCGTGCTTGTCGGTGCTGACGGATGGGCCATTTTTTCAGGGCTGTATTGATTACTTGAAGCAGGCTCGGGCATCGTGCCCGTTGCCGGTGCTGCGCAAGGACTTCATGGTGGATGCCTACCAGATCTACGAGTCACGCGCCTGTGGGGCCGATGCCGTGCTGCTGATTGCCGCTTGTCTGGATGACGCGCAACTGCGCGATTTTGAGGCCATTGCGCGCAGTCTGGACATGGCGGTGCTGGTGGAGGTGCATGACGCACAAGAACTGGCGCGCGCCCTGCGGCTGAAAACGCCGTTGATCGGTGTCAACAACCGCAACCTGAAGACCTTTGAGGTGTCGCTCGACACCACGCTGGCGCTGCTGCCGGACATCCCGCCAGAGCGTTTGCTGGTGTGCGAAAGCGGCATCCACAGCCGCGACGACGTGTTGCGCATGGGGGCGGCCGGGGTGAATGCATTTTTGGTGGGTGAGGCCTTCATGCGCGCCGAGGAGCCCGGCGAGGCGCTGGCGGCACTGTTTGGTTGATACCCGTGAGCGGCGTGCAAATGGCACCTGGGGGCGCTGACACGCTGGCAGCGGACCGGTTGGCGTCGGCCAATCCGGCTGACTGGCCGGTGGCTGCGGGCTGGCAAGCGCTGGTGGACCGGTTTTTTGAGTCAGCGGTCGGGCAGCAACTGCTTGGATTTTTGCAACAAAGGTTAGACGCGGGTGCGGTCGTGTATCCACCACAGCCCTTGCGTGCGCTTGCGCTGACGCCGCCCGATGCCGTGCGGGTGGTGATTTTGGGTCAGGACCCGTATCACGGGCGGGGTCAGGCGGAAGGCCTGGCGTTCTCGGTTGCGCCGGGCGTACCACTGCCGCCCTCATTGCGCAATATTTTCAAGGAATTGCAGCGCGACCTGGGTACGCCGCCACCGCGATTTCCAAGCCCAGGCGGTAGTTTGGCGGGTTGGGCGCGTCAGGGCGTGCTGTTGCTCAACACCTGTCTGACGGTCGAAGAGGGTCAGCCCGCCAGCCATGCCGGCAAAGGCTGGGAAGTTCTGACCGACGCAGTCATCCGTGAAGTGTCACGCTGCGATGCCACTGTGGTGTTCATGCTCTGGGGCAACCATGCGCAAGGCAAGCGTGCGCTGATCGACGCGTCACGCCATCTGGTGTTGTGTGCCAACCATCCTTCGCCGTTGTCGGCGCTTCGGCCACCGGTTCCGTTCATCGGTTGTGGTCATTTTTCGCAAGCCCGCGCCTGGCGTGATCAACACCCAAGGGAAGCATGACCATGGCCCCGGTGACAGCAGGCGATTTTTCCTGGCAATCGGGATAAATTCCGGAATGGCAACGTATTTCGTTTCAACTTCATGGCATAATCTGCGGCTCACCTAGGAGAGGTGGCCGAGTGGTTAATGGCAGCAGACTGTAAATCTGCCCTCTTACGAGTACGCT
>JAIFMT010000070.1 GCA_020048295.1 Rhodoferax sp. | reverse complement strand
TGCTGCGCACCCGGGGTTGGCGCTCCTTCAAATTTACCCAGACGTTGCTGATGCAGATCCGCCAGCGCGCGGGCCAGAGCAAAGGCCCCTTCACGCGGCGGGTCCACCAGCCATTTCTCAGCCACGCCATCGGCGACCAGCATTTGCGGGGTCATCTCAAACAGGTTCCTCGCTACAAATTCAGTTGCTGTCAGCGCACGACTAGCATGGGCTAGAGCCCTATTTTTCATATAGTTCTCGCGCGACCGGGCGACCAGCGTTTCGCTGCCCTCCACACCCAATACCGCGCGCGCCTGGGTGGCCAGCGGCAGCGTGAAATTGCCCAGACCACAAAACCAGTCAATCACCCGCTCGTCCTTGGCCACTGCCAGCAAGCGCAATGCCCGCGACACCAGCACCCGGTTGATTTGTGGATTGACCTGGGTAAAGTCGGTCGGCTTGAAAGGCATGGTCAGCCCGAACTCGGGCAGGGCGTAGCTGAGTTCTTCGCCACCGGCATCGAGCAGTTGCACCGTCTCCGGTCCCTTGGGCTGTAGCCACCACTGCACGCTGGCATGCTGCAGCGCAAACGCGCGCAAGCGGCTGACATCTGCTGTGCTCAAGGGCTCCAGATGACGCAGCACCAGCGCGGTGACGCTATCGCCACAGGCCAGTTCGATTTGCGGACAGGTCTCGGCCGCATCCATCGACAAAATCAGCGCCCGCAACGGCATCAGCAGCGCCTCCACATGCGGCGGTAGCACCGGGCAGACCTGCATGTCGGCCACATAACGGCTCTTGCGCTCGTGAAAGCCGACCAGCACCGTGCCTTTTTTGCGTACAAAGCGCACCGACAGGCGTGCCCGGTAGCGGTAACCCCAGGCCGGGCCCTCGATCGGGCGCAAGATTTGCTCTGCCTTGACCTTGGCCAAATGCCACAGGTTGTCTTCCAGCGCACGCTGTTTGACAGCGACCTGGGCAGCGATGTGCAAATGTTGCATCTTGCAGCCGCCACAGGCACCGGTGTGCAGGCCAAAATGCTGGCACTGCGGTGTCACGCGCTGTGATGAGGCGCGATGAATCGCCGTCAGCGTGCCCTGCTCCCAGTTGTTTTTATGCCGGTTGATGTTGGCGCTGACCTGCTCGAACGGCAGCGCACCTTCAATAAAGACCACCTTGCCATCGGCCTTGTGGGCAACGCCCTGGGCGTCGAGATCAAGCGACTCAACAAAAAGCCAATCGGGGGGAATCGCGTCAGGCGCTGACGCCTCAGTTTTTTCAGTCATTCAAATCCAGCGAAATAGCGGGGCCCTGTCCGGCAGGGTCATGCGGCAGGCCAACCCTAGCGGGCAGGAAGGTATTTGATCGGGTCCACGGGTTTGCCCTCGCGGCGCAGTTCAAAGTGCAATTTGACCTTGTCGGTGTCGCTGCTGCCCATTTCGGCAATTTTTTGCCCCTTGAGCACATTCTGGTCTTCCTTGACCAGCAGCGTCTGGTTGTGCGCGTAGGCGGTAAGGTACAAATTGTTGTGCTTGAGAATGATCAGGTTGCCGTAGGTGCGCAAACCGGCACCGACATAAACCACACGTCCGTCGGCAGCGGCCAGCACAGGCTCACCGGCTTTACCGCCAATATCCACCCCTTTGTTCTTGACATCATCAAATCCTGCCAAAACAACCCCATTGGCGGGCCAGATCCAGGCGATGTCACCCTCACCGCTCGGCACTTTGGCGGCTGCGACACCTGCACTGGCCGCACTGGCCGGACTTGCGGCACTCGATGCACTGGCGGCGCTGGTGGCGCTGGCCGCCGTGTCGGGCACAACAACAGCGCTCGTCACCGCACCAGTTGCGGGTGCAATGGCAGTAGCCGCAGTCACGCTGGGCTTGGACACCGGCTTGACCTGCACTTCATTGGCCAGCGGCGGCATCACACGCAACACCTGCCCCACCTCGATGTGGTTTGGGTTGTCAACCTGGCTCCAGCGCGCGATGTCCTTCATGCCCTGCCCGTTTTCCAGCGCAATGCGAAGCAGCGTATCGCCGGGTTTGACCGTGTAGTAGCCCGGTTTGCCTGCATTCTCGAACCCTTGCGGCTGCTTGACCGGCATGGCCTCAACAACCACAGGCGCAACCGCCGGCACGGCATCCGGCGCGCTGGCGGCAGCCGCCGATCTGGTGCCGCGGTCTTCCACCGGTGCACGGTTCAGGCTCCTGGAACTACAAGCCGTCAACATCAGTGCGGGCAACAGTAACAGCAACCAAAAGCGGGGCTGCCGATTCACAACATTCATAAGTACTCCCATCAAGCGACCCCGGATTTTAAGGGGACGAAATGCACCGCCTCCATCACGCTTTGCCGAAGGCCTTGTGGTGTTTTCTCAATCAACACCAGCGCCTGTTGCCGGTGCCCCGAAGCCACAGGCGCCACCAGCCGCGCCCCCACCGCCAACTGGTCAATCCAGGCCTGCGGAACCGACTCACCACCCGCCGCGGCAATGATGCCAGCGTAAGGCGCGCCTCTGGCGTAGCCGGCCATGCCATCGCCAAACAGCAAATGCACATTGGCCAGGCGCAACCCGCGCAGGTTGTCACGCGCCTTGTCATGCAGACCGCGAAGGCGCTCTATCGAATACACCTCGCTGCACAAATGGCTCATCACCGCCGCCTGGTAGCCACAGCCGGTACCAATCTCCAGCACGCGGCCCAATCGCCCTGCGTGGCCGTGTCGCAACAACTCCAGCATGCGCGCCACCACACCGGGCTTGGAAATGGTTTGTCCCAGCCCAATCGGCAAGCTGGTATCTTCGTAGGCCTGGTTGACCAGCGCCGTATCGACAAACCGGTGCCGCTCCACACTGCCCATAGCCGACAAAACAAGTGCATCGGTGATGCCCTGCTGCGCCAGTTTGGTGACCATATGTTGCCGAATCGCCGTCGAGTCCATGTCGATGCCCAGAGGCATCAGCCGAGTCACACCACTGACCCTGGTGGGTCCAATTGCCATGGCCACTTTGGCCTGTGACGCAGACCCATCCAGCCTGGCTGGAAATCCGGGTCGCTTTTTTAGCTCAGTTTTGCCGGAATGCGGCATCAGGGATGACCCATGCCAGCCACCATGCGGGCCGCCGTCTGCGCCCAGTAGCCCAGGTGATCGTGATCGGTCAAATCCACCTTCAAGGGGGTCATGGCAATATGGCCCTGCGCTGTGGCATGGAAATCAGTGCCCTCGGCGTCGTCTTTGGCGGGCCCGGCAGCACCAATCCAGTACATGGTTTCGCCACGCGGGCTTTGCTGGGTAATGACCGCTTCAGCCGCATGGCGCCGGCCCAGTCGGCACAGCTTGAGATGGCCCATTTGCGCCAGTGGCAAATTTGGAATATTGACGTTGAGCAACCAGGCACTGCTGCCCACCAGATTAAGTTCGGCCATCTGCAGCACTATCTCGCGCGCCCTGGCAGCGGCGGCATCCAGGTGATGCCAGTCCCGCTCCACCTGCGAAAAGGCGATGGACGGAACACCAAACAGGTAGCCCTCCATGGCCGCCCCCACAGTCCCTGAATAAATCGTGTCATCGCCCATGTTGGCACCGTTGTTGATGCCTGACACCACCAGATCGGGGCGGTAATCGAGCAAACCGGTCAGTGCAATATGCACACAGTCGGCTGGCGTGCCGTTGACAAATCGAAAACCGTTGTCAGCGCGGCGCACGTAAAGAGGCGAATGCAGGGTCAGCGCATTCGATTTGGCACTGTTGTTTTGCTCTGGGGCCACGACCTCCACGTCGGCCACGTCTTTGAGTGCCTGGTACAGGGCGATCAGGCCTGGTGCCTGATAACCATCGTCGTTGGAAATTAGGATTTTCATGATGCGGTGTAGTTTGCCCTGAATTGTAGGTGGCAAGTCTGACCGGTCGGGCACGCAAGACATCGGACATGGCAGCCCTGGCCCAGCAGAAACAAGTGTCCGGATTTAGCGAATATCCAATGCGCGTCGCAAAAAATCAACAACCTGCGGCAACTCTTCTTCAAGCGCATCGCTGGGGTCGTGATGTCCGGCAACGCCCATCAAAACGACCCTGCCAGCGCCACCTGCCGCCTGAATCCGCTGTGCGTCTTCAAAAGGCACTGTCTCGTCCTCAGTGCCATGCACCAGCAACACCGGGCAGCGAACTTGCACGATGCTGTGCAGTGGGGCGATGTCATCAAAACGCTCGCCAATGACACGTTGCACATGCCGCAGCACATACCAGCCAAACACCGGGTAAGGAATGTGTTTGGAGGCCATCAAGCGCCGCATCACCTCATAGGGATGGGCAAAGGCACTGATGCTGACTACTGCCCGCACGTCACGGCCCCGTGCGGCACACAGCAGCGCAGCACCCGCCCCAACCGAATGCCCGATCACTGCCAGTCGCTGGCCGTCCACCGCAGGCTGCTGGGTCAGCCAGTCCAGACCGGCCTGAATGTCCTGCGCAAAGCGTGGCAACGAAGTGAAGTTGTCGTCATCGCTCAAACCATGGCAGCGTGCATCCAGCAGCAACACCGCCATGCCGGCTGACTTCAGCGGGGCCAGGCAAGCAGCCATCATGGCCGCATTGGCCCCCCAACCATGCATTACCAGCACAGTGGGTGCCCGATTCACTCCGGGCAGCGGCACAAACCAGCCAAACAAGGTCTTACCATTGGCAGTAGCCAGACGGACCGCATGACCGGAGGCGTCGGCCGCGCTATCGAACAGGTGATGAACGACACGCGGGGCCCGCAGGCCCCGCAAAATCAGTTGATGCAACACGGCACGCAGTCCCCATGTTGCAGCCACTGTGGCGATAAAAACGGGCAGCGCCCCTGCGGCTATTTGCATCAAACGCGCTTGCTGCCTTCCCTTGAATTACTTGGGAATCATGAAGGTGGATTTCTCGCTCAACTTGCCGGGGCTGTCAAGTGACTCAATTTCGAAATGAATCTCATGTGAGCCAGGCTCGGCGATGCCAAATGGCGCCTGAACCCGTACCGGAACGGTAATGGCCTTGGTAGATTCAACCTTGAAGGTGGTCTCGGACGTGATCACCAGGTTTGGCAAGCCACTGACCGTGAACTTGTAGTGTTGGTCATTTTCGGTGGCGTTCATCACCTGCAGGCGATAGACGTTTTCTGTCTTGCCTTCTTCAACCACGCGCGCCATGACCCCGCGGTCGCGCACCACGTTGACCTTGAACGGCGTGCGCATCGCCAGACTGACAAAAATCGCCAGTACGATGGCCGTCAATATGCTGGTATAGACCAAAATCCGGGGGCGAAACACGTGGCGCAGGGTTTGCTTGGCGGTCCAGCGGTTTTTCATCGCATTTTCGGTCGAATACTTGACCAAGCCACGTGGATAACCGACCTTGTCCATCACGGTGTCGCACACGTCGGCACAGGCACCACAGCCAATGCACTCGTATTGCAAACCTTTTCGGATATCGATCCCGGTGGGACAGACCTGCACGCACAATCCGCAATCGACACAGGCACCCAGATTCAGTTTGCTGATGTCGGCTTTTTTGGAGCGCGCACCACGCGGTTCACCACGCTGTTCATCGTAGGTCACGATCAACGTGTCCTTGTCGAACATGGCACTCTGGAAGCGTGCGTATGGGCACATGTGCTTGCACACCTGTTCGCGCATGTAGCCTGCATTGCCATAGGTGGCAAAGCCGTAGAACAGCACCCAGAAGTAGCCCCAGGCACTCATGTTGTTGGCCAGGATGTCGGCAGCCAGTTCCCTGATGGGCGCAAAGTAGCCCACAAAGGTGAAGCCAGTCCAGAGGGAAAACAAAATCCACAGGCCGTGCTTGGCAAATTTGCGGCCAAATTTCTCGGCGGTCAAGGGGCCTTCGTCGCGACGTATGCGGGCCGAGCGGTCACCCTCTGCCAATTTCTCAAACCACAGAAAAATCTCGGTATAAACAGTCTGCGGGCAAGCATAGCCACACCACAGACGCCCGGCGACCGCCGTGAACAAAAACAAGGACAAGGCCGCGATGATCAGCAAGCCGGTCATGTAGATCAGGTCCTGCGGGTAAAGCACCAAGCCAAAAATGTAGAAGCGGCGCACACCCAGATCAAACAGAACTGCCTGACGTTGCCCCCATTCAAGCCAGGGCAAACCGTAAAACACGATCTGCGTCACCCACACCATGATCCAGCGCCAATTGGTGAAAACACCTTTGACACTGCGCGGGTAAATCTTCTGGTGCGCGGCGTACAGTGACACCATCACCTCATCGGGCTCTGCAGCGGCGATGGGGATCACTTTCTTGACATCTTTGCTATCGTTACTCATTTGTCGTTCCTCAAAAAATCGATGCCGGAGACGGCTGCTGCGCCAGCGCTGCCATTTGCGCCAAAAACTCATCGCGGGTCAAACCCGCAAAAAATGGATGCCAACGCCGCTGCTCCAACACGGTACTCACAGCGCGGGCACGCCGCTCGTGGCCGGCAAACAGCAGTGTTTCATCGGGCATTGAAAACACCTTCTGGGTCACACTGTCCCATAAAGCTTCAGGCACCGCAGGACAGACCTGGTGCGGGCAAGCCGTCACCGCAAGCAAGCCGCCGCAAAAAAACCGATCACGCCAGCCGTAGCTCAGGCAATGGGGAGTGTGGCCAGGTGTGGCCACCACATGGATCAGTTCATCACCAAAGGGCAGCATCATGCTCTCTTTGAGGCCAATGATCTTTGCCATGGCGTCGCCCTGCACCATGGGCGCATCCAAACGACCTAGCAAGGACAACTCTTTGACTTGCAACGCGTCATGATGATGCGTACGCAGAATCCAGCGCAGCCGCAATTCTCGTTCCGACAGCAGCGCAGACAGCACCGGCAGATCACGCCCATGCGGATCAATCAGCACCGCTTCACGCGCCGTCAAATCGGCTAGCAAATAGGTCAGTTCACCACTGGCGGCATCATTCAATATTCGAAAATACATGCCGCGCTCCGATCTACACCGTCACCGCAGGCACAGCAACCGTTGCCAGGCTGGACTGACAGGCATGGCTATCGCCGGTGTTGATCATGTGGTCAGCCATTTGCGAAAAAGTGCCAATCAGCCAGCCGCGAAAACCGTCATCCGGCACTTGCTCGGTGATCGCCTGCGTCATGCACAGCATCCATTCATCGCGGACCACCTGGTTGACCTGGTAAGGCGCATGCCGCATACGCAGGCGCGGATGGCCCTTTTTTGCCTCAAACAAGGGCGGGCCACCAAACCACCCTGACAGAAACTCAAACAGGCTCTGCGCGCTACCCGCCAGGCTCTCGGGATGCATCTGCCGCACCGTGTAGGCCTCGGGCAGTTCGTCCATCAGTTCATAAAAGCGATGCACCAGCCGCAAGATGCCTGGCTCACCACCCAGCGCGTCATAAGGCGTTGTTTCAACCGATGTTGTCATAGGTACTCGCTTGCAAAATGTGGGTCCAACGCTCAGGCCTTCTTGTCCTCACCAATCAATAGCTTCCCGTCTGTCAGGTACATGTGGGGCGGCACTTCAAGGTTGGTCGGGGCTGGCTTGTTCTTGAACACCCGCCCAGCCAGATCAAACGTAGAGCCATGGCAAGGACAGAAAAAACCACCTTTCCAGTCAGCGCCGACGCTGGGGTTGGCCGTGCCAGCCGGCACCGATGTCGGAGAGCAGCCCAGATGGGTGCAGATACCCACTTGCACCATGAATTCGGGCTTGATGGAACGATGCGCGTTTTGTGCATAGTCCGGCTGCTGCGATTTGACCGCGGAAGTCGGGTCAACCAACTGGCCGTCAAGTGTCGCCATGGCGGTCAACATCTCGGGTGTGCGCCGCATGATCCACACCGGCTTGCCACGCCATTCCACTGTTTTGATGGCACCGGGCGCGATATCGGAAATATCTGCCTCAACCGCCGCACCCATGGCAAGTGCCTTTTCGCTGGGTGCAAAACTTGACACGAACGGAATTGCCACCGCAGCCGCAGCGGTTGCACCCGCTGCAGCTGTCAGCAAGACCATACTGCGGCGCTCCGCATCATGTTCGTGGGCGTTGTCAGCCAGAGCGTCAAAAGGTTTGGGATCAGACATGGGTTCTCCAGAAAAAAGTGGCAGGATGGCAGCAATTGACAATAGCTAGCGATATTCATGCCATCCGAAAAAAAGATTAAAAATCCTTTTAATTCAACCAATTGGAACATTTACGACACCAGCGCTGCGCATCAAACTGCCAAAAATGGCAGCTCAATCAAGGCGTGGCAGCCTCATCCAGGCAACGCAACGATGTTCAAAGGCGATCAGGCACACACCCCCTTTGAGCCAGGATTATCAATGGTGGAAGAAGTGGAGAAAGAGTATCCCCACCCGCCCGTGCCAATTCAAAGCAGCCGCAATGCGGCAGCCAGTAGCAGCGCAGCCAGACACGCCCAGCCAGAAAACAGCCAGCGCCAAACCACCCAGCGCGGCACAAAACCAACCCCGTGGACCAGCCCGGCACTCATCGCCCAAAACACCGCCGATGCCAGGCCGTGATCTACACCGCCAGCCTTGCCCGTGAACATGAACGGATAAATGCTGCCGCCCAGCATGATCAACAAAGCCACCAGCAAGCTCAGCGGCCGTAACCGAGGCGTAGCAGCCACAACGCCATCAACTGCCCCGGCGGCCATCACTTCTTGTCGCCCGGCGTTTCTTGCCGCGCCTCCTGGTTTTCACCCCACATGGCATTCAAAATGGCCAACAACACGGCAAACCCAATTCCCAGCATCCAGGCAAAGTACCACATAACCACTCCTAATTTGGTGCGACCCGCAGGCCGCGCTATCCGGTTAAACAAGCAAGACATGGCCTGCCCC
>JAIFMT010000018.1 GCA_020048295.1 Rhodoferax sp. | reverse complement strand
GTGTTCCAGCGCTCTTGCGGCATGGTCCAGGCGTTGCGGGTGACGATCACCGGCAGCCCCATGTGCACGGCTTCGCTCAGGCTGCCCGGGCCGGGTTTGCCAATAAAGAAGTCGGCGAGTCGCATCCAGTAAGCCACATCGGGGGTGAATTCGACCACCACGCGCGGCGCGCGCGCTGGCATGGCGCGCAAGGCCTTGGCCAGCGCGGCGTTTTTGCCGCACATCAGGATCAGCGGCGTGTCGGGCGCATTGGCGGCGATGCGTTTCATGGCGGCCGAGCCATGCCCACCAAATAGCACCAGGCCGACCGGCGCGTCTTCTGCCAGGCCGTGCTTGCGGCGCTCAGCCACACGGTCCAGCGCTGCCATCTGGTAAAACGAGGGCCGCAAAATCATCCCCGAGGCACGGTGAATGCGCGTTGGCGGGCAACCCGCGGCCAGCGCTTGCGCCGCGGCATGCGCGGTGCCGCAAATCAGGTGCTGCGGCTGGTCGGGCTCGATCCAGAAGTGCGGTGGGTGATCCGCCATGTCGGTCAACACCGTGACATAGGGCACCCCCGGCAAGGTCTGCGTGACACTTTCACACAGCGCGCGGTTGAAGTTGGGAATCAGCGACACCACCAGGTCGGGCTGCGCCACCTGCCAGTAGGGCTGCATCTTGCCGACCAGCGTTTTGTGGCCCAGCTTGATCAGGTACTGCAGCAGCTTGAGCTCTTGTGTCAGCCCCAGCGTAAAACCACTGGCCAGACGCTTGTTGTAAACGTCTTCTGGGGCGATGCCGGCATATTTGCGGAACTGATCGCGCGGGTCAAGCATCTCGGTCAGATTCGTCAAACGCACTTGCCAACGCTCACCCTGCATGACGTTTTCGAGCGCCAGCGCGGCCGCACGGTGGCCACCGCCGGCATTGAAATAGAGGAGTTCAACGGTTTTCATGTGCGCTGCAGTCTATGAACGGTTGATGACTGTTGCGTGAAAACAGTGTGGCAGTCGGCTGGAGCCGGTGCGATGGCGGTTAGCATTCAGGACCTATCTGACCCTTCTTGCCTTGCAACACCCACGGATGCCCCTTGACTGATTCACCCGAGAAATTACAGGAGCCACGCCTGTGGCGCGCCGATGGCTGGACCGCACGAGTCATCAAAAACGAAGACGATGACGGCTGGGCCGTGGCCATGACCCGCGATGGTCAGACCGAGCCAGCGCTGGTGGGCCCCTGGACCATGGGGCGCGACAAAAAGAACCCCAAGCCACTCGACGGCAGCGCTTTCATCACGCTGGTCAAGACGGCTGGCGAATTTGTGCGCCGCCAGCAACAGCAACTGCATGCCTCGCTGCACCCCAGCATCACGCTCGCCACAGAGCGTGGCGCAGTGACCGTGCAGCTTGACATCGCGCCCGATGAAGACAACCCCTCGGCCACGCTGAGCGCCCGCAATGCGTTCGATGAGCTGCTGGCCCAGGCGCGCGTGCCGCCATCGTTCAAGCTCAGCCGCAGCAGTGCGCTGGCGTGGGTTGAAAATGGTTTTGCCAGGCCGCAGGCAGAGTGAACCAATAGCTATTTAATTAATAGCTATCAGCACATTCTGCATAAGGGCTAGAAGCCAAAAACACCATTATTATCAAACTGCAAAGAGTGCGCCCATGTCCCCTGATGTCCTGCTGACTGCCTTGCTGCTGGCCAGCGCCGCCTTTGCTGCAGGCGTGCTCAACGCCATTGCCGGCGGCGGCAGTTTTTTGACCTTGCCGGCGCTGGTGTTCACCGGCATGCCGCCCATCATGGCCAACGCCACCAGCGCGCTGGCGGTCAGCCCCGGCTACCTGGGCAGCACGCTGGGTTTTCGGCCCGAGTTGCGCAGCCTGCCCATGGCGCGGCTCAAGCGTGAAATGGCGATTTCGGCCGCTGGCGGCGTGGCCGGCGCCCTGCTGCTGCTGGTGACCCCGGCAAAGCTGTTTTCAGCCATCGTGCCGTGGCTGCTGTTGTTTGCCACCGCGCTGTTTGCAGCCGGCCCGCTGATTGCCCGCCGACTCGGCCAGCACGCGCAGGCCGCCGACCGGCTGGCGCGCTGGCGCGACCCGGGCCTGGCGCTGGTGGCGATTTACGGCGGCTATTTCAATGGCGGTCTGGGCATTTTGCTGCTGGCGCTGTATGCGGTGACGGGCGAGGCACGCATCAACACCGCCAACGCGCTGAAGAATCTCAACTCGCTGGTGCTGTCGTGGTTGTCGGTAGCGGCCTTTGTGCTGGCCGGTGCCATTGCCTGGCGCGAAGGCCTGCTGATGATGGCCGCCGCCAGCCTGGGCGGTTTTTGGGGCGCGCGCTGGTCCAAGCGCCTGCCACCGCACTGGGTACGCCGTGGGGTGGTTGCCACCGGGCTGGTGATGAGCGCGCTGTTTTTTCTGCGCGGCTAGGCGACTGACCCGGGTGCGGCGCAAGTTACCATCACGCCCTTGAGCGCGCCGCATTGTTCTACCCACCTCCACCATGTTTGAAGTTTTTCCCTGGAGCCCACATCTCGAAACCGGCATTGCCGAGATTGATGAGCAGCACCGCAAACTGGTGGCCCTGATCAACCGGCTGGCACAGCAGCACGTCGAAGGTGCCTCCGAGGCCGAAGTCCTGGCGATTCTGGCTGAACTGGCCGATTACGCCCACTACCACTTTCGCACCGAAGAGGGCATTTGGCAGGGCGCGCTGGCCGACGATGCCTGGTTTGCCACCCATGTGCAGACGCACAAAGCGTTTTTTGCCCACATCGTGGAACTGCAGTCTGGCAACCGGGCGTTTCAGGTGGTGCTTGATGACCTGTTTTCCTACCTCATCCAGTGGCTGGCTTACCACATTCTCGACAACGACAAGCGCATGGCGATGGCGGTGCTGGCGATCCGTGAGGGGCTCTCGGTGGCTGACGCGCGTGCACACGCCGAGTCGCAGATGCAAGGGGCCACCGCCACCCTGATTCAGACCGTACTGGGCATGTACCAGACGCTCTCAAGCCAGGCGCTGGAGCTGATGCACGAAAAGCTGGCGCGCCAGCGTGTCGAGGCCGCCTTGCAAAGCAGTGAGCTGCACTGGCGCGGTCTGCTTGACGGTTCTGTCAGTGACGCGGCCCAGTGGACTGCGGCCGAACGCCGCCTGCGTGCGGTCATCGACAACGTGCCCGCCGGCCTGATTGCCGCCGACCTGGACAGCCACCGTTTTGTTTTTTCCAACCACTGGTTTTGCCAGATGCTCGGCTACAGCCAGGACGAGCTGCTGGGCATGGACCCGGCCGATATCCACCCGGCCGAGGCCTTGCCGCGTGTCATGGCCGACTTCCAGAAAATGCGGGTCGGGCAAATTCAGGCCGCGCTGGCCATTCCGGTGCTGCGCAAGGATGGCAGCCAGTTCATTGCCAACATCGAGCGGGTACCGGTGGCGCTGGATGGCCACTCCAGCGTGCTGGCCATTTTTACCGACGTGACCGAGCGCCATACCGCCGCTGCCGCCCTGGAGGCCGAGCGCCTGCGTCTGCAAAACGCCGTTGATGCGGCACAGGCAGGCACCTGGGAGTGGGACATTGCGGCCAACCTGGTGCGCTACAACGAGCGCGCTGCGCTGATGCTGGGGCACAGCATCAGCGGCAACCAGCAGGGCAGCTACGAAAGCTATGTGGGCTGGATCCACCCCGAAGACCGGCCGGGCATGCAGCAGTCGATGGCCCGCCACCTCAACGGTGAACTGCCGCATTTTGAAGGCGAAATGCGCATGCGCCACGCCGATGGTCACTGGGTCTGGTGCCGCAGCCTGGGGCGCGTGATGCAGCGCAGCGCCAGCGGCGAGCCGCTGCTGGTGGCTGGCATCAGCATCGACATCAGCGAGCACAAAACCCACCGCGAACAGATTGACTACGTGACCCATCACGACGCGCTGACCGGACTGCCCAACCGCAAGCGGTTTGTCGAGCTGCTCAATCACGCCATGCTTGCCACCCAGGCACCGCAGCACCTGGCGGTGGCTTATATTGACCTCGACGGCTTTGCCAACATCAACGAAAGCCGGGGCCGCGACGCCGGCAGCCAACTGATTTTGCAAGTCAGCCAGCGGTTGGCGGCGGCCATGCAGCCACAGCAGCAGTTGGCGCACATCGGTGGCGACGAGTTTGCCGTGATTTTGCCGGGCCTGGCCCAACCCGATGCCCACCTGCCAGCGGCCAGGCACATGCTACAGGTGGTGGCGCAGCCGCTGACCTTGGCGGGGCAGAGCCTGAGCGTGACCGCCAGCATGGGGGTGGCGCTGTACCGCACCGGCGACCGCGTTGATGCCGAACAGTTGCTGCGCCAGGCCGACCAGGCCATGTACCTGGCCAAACTGGCGGGCAAGAACCGCCTGCACCTGTTTGACCCGATCACCGACGAGAGCACGCGCGAGCGTTTTACCCGCCTCGACGAAATCCGCCAGGGGCTGCTGCACAACGAGTTTGTGCTGTTCTACCAACCCAAGGTCAATTTGAGCAGCGGTGAGGTGATTGGCTACGAGGCGCTGATTCGCTGGCAACATCCACAGCGCGGGCTGCTGGCGCCCGGCCTGTTCATTTCCTTGCTGGACCGCCAGCCGTTGGCCATCACGCTGGGCGACTGGGTGATTGAGGCCGCCCTGGCGCAACTGGCGCGCTGGAACGCGCAGGGTCTGCGCACCTGCGTCAGTGTCAACATTGATGCCATGCAGTTGCACGACCCCGACTTTGCCGACCGGCTGCAAAACCAGCTCAAGGACTACCCGACGGTGCGGGCCGAGCAACTTGAACTGGAAATTCTGGAAACCGGCGCACTCGAAAACATGGCGCATGTGTCGGCGTTGATTGCCCGCCTGCAGGGCATGGGCATTGAATGCGCACTGGATGACTTTGGCACCGGCTACTCGTCGCTGACCTTCCTGAAACAGCTCGCTGCGCGCACGGTGAAGATCGACCAGAGCTTTGTGCGCGGCATGCTGGCCGATGCCGAAGATGCCACCATCGTCAACAGCGTGCTGGCGCTGGCGCGCAATTTTGACCGCCGGGCACTGGCCGAAGGCATTGAGACCGAGGCCAATGGCGTGTCGCTGATCGAATTTGGCTGCTCCTTCGGCCAGGGCTACGTGATTGCCCGCCCAATGCCCGCCCGCAGTGTGCCCGACTGGCTTGCCAATTGGCGCGTGCCCGCGGCCTGGGCCAACAGCCGTGCGGTCGGGCCGCGCGATATTCCGCTGCTGCTGGCGCAAGCGGAGCACCTGGGCTGGCTCAACCGGTTGCAAGCCCAGGCCAGCGAACGTTCGCCCATGCAGGCTGCAGATAAATGTTGTCCGTGCCGCTTTGGCATGTGGCTCGAACGCGCGGCCACGCGTCAGCGTTTTGGCGCGCAGGCGGGCTTTGTCAAGCTTGAAGCCGTTCACCGCGCGCTTCACATGCAGGCTGGGGCGTTGCTGGCGCGGCTGCAGGCCGATGCGTCGGCGGATATCAATGCCGAGCTGGCGACGCTGGGGACGCTGAGTGCCCAATTGCAGAGCCAGCTGTTGCAGCTGCGCCAGCCACAGCCCGAGGCGCTGTGGTCGAATTCCGGCTTTGCTGAGCTATGAGCAAGAAGTTTCCCGAACACCCCAGCAACCCGCAGCGCATTTGCTGGGGCTGCGATGCCTATTGCCCGGCCGACGACATGCGCTGCGGCAATGGCTCGGACCGCACGCCACATCCGTGCGAGCTGTTTGGCGACGACTGGCTGAGCTGGGGTCAAAGCGACCCGGAAGCGTCGGCTGAGGCGCACAGCGCAGCCACGCCAGCGCCGCCCATCCTGCCCGATTAACTTTTATTTTTATAGCTTCTATCGCTTGATACATAAGCGCTAGAGGCCAATTTCTCTTATAACTTTCGGCAAATCGGGCCAGCCGACGGGTGCAGCGCCTGGTCGGCCACCAGGTGCACCAGCTGGTGAATTTCTTCAAAGCTGAAGTGTTCGCTCAGGCGTCGTCCCAGCGCTGCGGGCAGGCGTATCCAGCAGCTGTCGCCGTCCGCCAGCGCCAGCTCTATGCCCATGACCTCGTTGGAGTCGTCGCTGGCGTCGGCGGCGTTGACCAAGTCGCGCTGCTCCTCCATCAGGCGCTCGTTTTCGGCTTCGACCAGATCGTCCAGTGCATCGGGCAATTTGTGCGGCAACTGAACCACCCAGCCACTCATGGCATCGGCACGCACGTCAGCGGCAATGCCCAGTTGTGCCAGAAACGCGACGAAACGCTCGACCAGTGGTGGATCAAAAAAAATGTACTCGTTGCCCATGCGTGCCAAGTCTCCTCGTCAATTGCTATTACAGTGGATGGAGTTTAGCCATTGACCGAATGTCGGATTGGCCACAGAGGGGCAGGTGTTGTGCGTCATGGATTCAAGTCAGTTGCATTTTGAGCTTTTGAACCGGCTGCAAACCGGCGTGGTGGTGCACGCACCCGACACGCAGATTGTGTTTTGTAACCCGTGCGCCTGTGCGCTGCTCGGGCTGACCGAAGCGCAGATGCTTGGCCGCGCGGCGATTGACCCGCAGTGGCATTTCATTCACGAAGATGGCCGCGTGATGGCACCGCCAGACTATCCGGTGCATCGCGTCATCGCCACTGGCATGCCGCTCCAGGACCTGGTGCTGGGTATCCGCAGCCACCAGACCGCACCGGTGCGCTGGATGCTGGTAAGTGCCTTTGCGCAGTTTGACGCAGCAGGCGCACTGGCCCGTGTGGTGGTGGATTTTCATGATGTCACCCAGCGCGTGCAAGCGCAGCAGCAATTGCAGGCGCAGCAGGACTTCACCACGACGGTGCTGGATTCGCTGGCCGAGCACATCGCCGTGCTCGACCCGCTGGGAAACATCGTCGCCGTCAACGCCGCCTGGCGCGCCTTTGCCCGCGACAACGGTGCCACCCCGGCGCTGCAAAATCCCGTCGGCATGAGTTACATCGGCACCTGCAGTACCGACAGCAACACCAGCGGGCCAGACAGCGAAAGCAATGACGGCATTCGTGCCGTGTTGCGCGGTGAACGCAGCCGCTTCGAGCTGGAATACCCGTGTGACTCGCCCACTGAAAAACGCTGGTTTCGCATGTCAGTCACGCCGTTTGCCGGGGCAACCGGTGGCGCCATCGGGGGCGCGGTGGTCAGCCACCTCAATGTCACGGCGCAGCGGCAGGTGACGCTGGAAGCACAACGCAACATGCAGTTGCTGCTGGCCTCGATCGAGGCCATCGACGAGGCATTTGTAATCTATGACGCCCAGGAACGGCTGGTCTATTGCAACGACAAATATCGCCGCCTTTACCCGCAACTGAGCCAATGGATCGTGCCAGGGGTTTCGTTTGAGGAAATCATCCGCCACGGCACAAGCGTTGGCTTTTACAAGGAGTCGGTGGGCCGCGTCGAAGAATGGGTGGCCGAGCGGCTGGCGGCCTTTCGCTCTGGCAACCAGACCCGCATCCAGCGGATGGACAACGGTCGCGTGGTACGCGCCGTGGAGCGCAAGATGGGCGACGGCTACACCGTGGGCTTTCGCATTGACATCACCGATCTGGTCAACGCCACCGAGGCAGCGCAGGCGGCGGCGAACGCCAAAGGGCAATTTCTGGCCAACATGAGCCACGAGATACGCACCCCGATGAACGCCATTCTGGGCATGCTGGCGCTGCTGCAAAAAACCGATCTGAACGGTCAGCAGCTTGACTACGCCACCAAGGCCGAGAGCGCTGCCAAGTCGCTGCTGGGGCTGATCAACGATGTGCTGGATTTCTCCAAGGTGGAAGCCGGCAAGATGGTGCTCGACAGCCACCCGTTCCGGCTGGACCGGCTGCTGCGCGATTTGTCAGTGATTCTGGCCAGCAGCGTGGCGGGCAAACCGGTGGACGTGCTGTTTGACATTGACCCGGCGTTGCCCGAAGTGGTGCGGGGTGATGCAATGCGGCTGCGCCAGGTGCTGATCAATCTGGGCAGCAATGCGGTGAAGTTCACGCCAGCCGGTCAGGTGGTGCTGGCGCTGCGCTTGCAGTCGCTGCAAGCCGGCCTGGCCGACATTGAGTTTCGCGTGCAGGACAGCGGCATTGGCATTGCGCCAGAAGCCCAGCAGCGCATTTTTGACGGCTTTTCGCAGGCCGAGGCCACCACCACGCGCCAGTTTGGCGGCAGCGGGCTGGGCCTGCCGATCAGCCAACGACTGGTGCAGCTGATGGGTGGCGCGCTGCGCTTGACCAGCCAGCCGGGCGTCGGCACCACCTGTGTTTTCAGCTTGCGGCTGGAAGCCGTCGCCCAGGTGCCGGCCGATCTGGTCGAAACACCGCCAAGCCCGCCCGGCGAGCGTCGCGCGCTGGTGATCGACGACAACCCGCTGGGTGCCGCGCTGACGCAGCAAATGGTCACTTCCTGGGGTTGGCACTGTGAGGTCAGCGCCGACAGCGTGCAGGCCTTGGGCCAAATTGCGCCGCAATGCCACAGCGGCACTTTCCCGTTCGATGTGATTTACCTCGATTGCCAGATGGCACCGCTCAATGGCTGGGAAACCGCCCGCGCCATTCGCCAATGTTGTGCCGCACAAGGGGGCGTGCAACCGCTGATCGTGATGATCAGCAACCTGGGCCGCGAAGCACTGGCGCAACGCACGCCGCGCGAGCGGGAACTGGTGAACGGGTTTCTGGTGCGCCCGGTCACGGCATCGATGCTGCTCGAAGCCGTGATCGACCCGCTGCACACCCTGGCGCACGCCCGCCACATCGAGCAGTTGCGCACCGCCACGCATCGGCTGGAGCAGTTGCGCCTGCTGGTGGTGGAAGACAACCTGATCAACCAGCAGGTCGCCGAAGAACTGCTGACCGCCGAGGGTGCGCTGGTCACCCTGGCGGCCAATGGCCAGCTCGGTGTGGAGGCGGTGGCGGCTGCGCATCCGCC
>JAIFMT010000192.1 GCA_020048295.1 Rhodoferax sp. | reverse complement strand
TGCTGACGGTAAACGGCACCACGGCCCCGTTTTCAGCGATGTCCGGACCACCAATGGTGACATCCTTGCTTTCGGCCGGCGCGCCAGCACCGAGTGCTTTCAGCGCATCAGCGATGCTTTTGGCATCAAAAGCGGCTTTGTTGAAAGCCAGTGCATATTGAGGAAACAGGCCCGTGGTAGCCAGCAGGCCAGCCACTACGGCGCTGTGTTTCAGAGTGTCACGACGGGTTTGCATAGAAGGCTCCTATGTATTTAATTTGATAAAGATAGAAAAAAAGGATTTGAGCCACCGCGCAGCGGCCCAAACCCAATGGAGTTAATCCGCTCAGAAGGTGTGGCTGTACATGAATTGCCAATTGGTCTGGCTGTGGGAAATCTCGACACCCATGTTGGGGTTCGTCACAGTGACCTCAGGGGCCAGGGTGACTGCCATGTTGAACTCACCAGCGGCAGACACCTTGTAACCCAAACCAAAGGTCACATGGTTTTCAACTGTGGCCGGGAACAGCGGGTGCACCCATGCATCGGGCACCGGGTTGTCTGCCAGATTCAAACCCGCACGCAGGGTGAGCTTGTCGTTGGCCTTGTAAGCCAGACCGAGATTCAACACCGTTTGGTCGCTCCAGTTTTGTGGCAGCTTGAAGCTGACCGAACCATTGCCAAAAGCGCTGTCATATTGCAGGCGGAAGTCTTTCATGACATCGGACCAGCCAATGTACTTCAGGTCGGCAGCCAACAGCAGCGATGGATTGATCTGCCAGCTACCCCCCACACCCAGGGCTGAGGGCATCTGGAAGTCAATCACGGTAATCTTGCCAAAGTCTTTCATCGTCATGTCGGGCATAAACATCGTCATGCTGGCCGCACTGACGGACGTTTTCATGTCGTCCAAGGCACTCTTGAACTGGTAAGACGCACCCAAGGTGAGATCTTTGTTGACCTTGTAGGTGGCACCCAGCGAGGCACCAAAACCGGTTGCTTTGGCAGCACCGGTGAAATCGCTATTGCCTGAAAAGTCCACTCGCGCCCGCACATCGTTCATGCCAGCCTGAGCGGCCTGAAGCATGCCACCGTACAACATGCCGCTGCCGCCAGTGACAATGGGCGACAAAGTGCCAACCGTGCCAGCCATGCGCATGTCAAGCGAAGCCCACAAAAACTTGAAAGCAGCACCCACCGTCAAATTCGGGTTGACCTGGTAGGCCACCGGAAAAATCACATTGCCCACACCCAGTTCGGAGCGTGCGGGTTCCCCAGTGCCTGATGCCAGGAACGAGTCAGCCGTGTACTCGGTGCCCATGCCCCCTTGCGCAAACATGCCAACGCCATAAGTCAAGGCACCGTTACGCTTGCTGTAACCAAAAGCCGGCATGATGTAAGAGGTGCCGCCAGACTCTGCGGTCATGTTGTAGGCTGGCACGCTGCTTTTGACATCCGGGCCCAACACGCCCACAGCCACGTCGATGCGCGAAGTGCCGTCTGCCATCATGCCCAGCGTGGCCGGGTTTTGCGCCATGGCTTCGTTGCCATGGTCAATGGCTTGCGAGGCACCTCCCATGCCGGTGGAAATGGGGCCGTAACCCTCCATCATCATGCCGTTGGTGGCCAGGGCGCTGGTCAGGGGGGCCGCCAGCACAGCCAAAACGGCCAGATGACAAGCAGTTTTGGTCTTGATAAATTTACTCACAAGCATTCTCCAGGTAGTTGATTCGGTCGTTGATGAAAAATCGCCACGGGTCGCCCATTTGCGCCTTGGGTCAGGTGGGCTGCAATCGCCAAAAGCCCCTCTAAAAAAAGGACATCAGAGTAGCAACCAACAGCCTCCATCATAGCCATGATAGAGACGCCCATTCGCAAACAACTGCCAGGCAAACTGCCACCTTATGCAGCGTTGATTTTTATCAATCTTCTCTTAAATAAAGCCACACTGATATTAGTGTCAACCCTAGGCTGCGCAAAAAACGACAGTCAAAATCACTCAGCGTGGATACGCTCTGGATGACTCACTCGGTAAACGCGGCCTTGTTTGTCGAGCGGTTCGATCGTGCCTTCGCGCACCAGGCGGCTGATCTCACGGCTCACTGTTTCAAGTTTCAGATCGAGCATGGCACCCATGTCTTCGCGTGAAAACAACATCGTCACGCCACTGTTGTCGGGGTTGCGCATTTTGAGTACCAGGTTTCCCACACGCTGGCGCGCCGTACCGAAGTTCAGATCGGCCAACCAGTCATCGGCATCCTTGAGGGTTTGCTGCCATTTGAGCATCAGCTGCGTATGCATCCGCGCACTGCCTGACGACAGTTTGTGAATCACCCCCAGCGGAATGCGGCAAACCGATGCCGGAGTCAAGGCGATGGCATCGCTGTCGTACTGCGCTGCAGCCAGCGCCTCCAGCCCGATGACGTCGCCCGAACGCAGCACACGCACGATACGTTGGCGGCCGTCCAGCGTGCTGCGCACCAGTTTGACCATGCCACTGCGCAGCGTAAAAACGCCCTGCACCGCACTGCCCTCGTCGTAAATGGAAGCGCCTTGGGCAAATTCGAGGTCGTCAATCGGGGCGTGAATCAGGCTGAAATCATGCTCGTTCAAATTGGCAAACAGCACCAGCGCCCGGATGCCGCAATTGCGGCAATCCGCGGTGCCGCGCCAGGCAGATTCAGTTTTGGCAGGAATCATCAAATCGACCTTTTCATTGAGTAAGCGAGGCACGCGCCTGTAGCACACGATCATCCAGGTAAGCACCGTAAAAATCAGGTAAGAGGCCCCCTTCGAGCCGGGGCGCCACTTCAACCCCGTGACGGCCAAAAAACAACACGGTCGGTGCCACTTTGATGCCCCAACTGCGGCTTGTGGCCGCTTGTGTCTGGGTGGCTCCGTCAAAACCCTGCACCGTTTGCTGCCCACGCATGTCAATCTGCACCATGGCCACACCCTGACTACGCTGCAACGGCAGCAAATAGTTCTCGCGGGCAATTTTGCAAAACGGGCAACCCTCCAGGCTGACCATGACCAGCAGCGGGCTGGCGCGCTTGAGCGCCCGTGCCAGTTCATCAGCCAGCGACACCGGCACCGGCAAAGCTGACGCAGCATAAGCACCAGCGGTAGCGGCGCTGCCCAACAGCCCAAATAGAAGCTGGCGGCGTCTGGTGTCAATCATCGGTATCGTCTGTCTCGTCATTGTTTTATCTGCTGTCCAAAATGCCCTGTGCGCCCCTGCGGCAAATCCGGTTGTGCCTTTTCGGGTGGAGAGCGCGCAAGATAGCACGAAATATTGCAACACACGCCGCTGAAACCTGCCAAATACAGCGGTCAGGATTTGACCGGATGCGATTTGAACAGGATTTTTATACGCCGGTGTAATATAAGCGCAACATTCATAACGAGGTGACCATGGACATTGCCGGGCTGATCGAGCGTTTTGGCGAGCCAAGCGTGATGGCCGCTGGCGGTCTGGTGATCGGGGCGTTGTTTGGTTTTTTTGCACAGCGCTCCAAGTTTTGCCTGCGTGCCGCCACGCTGGAATTCTGGCACCGCCAGCCTGGCGAAAAAATAGCCGTCTGGCTGCTGACGTTTTCTGCCGCCGTGGTCGGCGTGCAGGCACTGATCCTCAGCCATCACATGGACACCGGTGCCACCCGGCAAATTGCCGCCACCGGCAGCCTGTCGGGGGCGCTGGCGGGTGGCTTGCTGTTTGGGGTCGGCATGATCCTGACGCGTGGCTGCGCCAGCCGCCTGCTGGTGTTGTCGGCCAACGGCAATTTGCGTGCGCTGCTGTCCGGACTGATTTTTGCCGTGACGGCACAGGCGGCGCTGGCGGGAGCCCTGTCGCCGTGGCGTGAAACCATCAGTGGCTGGTGGACGGTGGAAGGCGGCAGCGGGCGCGACCTGCTGGCCCTGACCGGTGCAGGCCCCTGGGGTGGCCTGCTGTTTGGCGGGGTCTGGCTGCTGGCGGCACTCTACTTTGCGGTGCGCAGCGGCTGGGGTTTCTGGAAATGGGTGGGGGGCATCGGTACTGGCCTGATGGTGGCGGCCGGCTGGGGCTTTAGCTACCTGGTGGCCAGCAACTCGTTTCAAGTCGTGTCGGTGCAAAGCCTGACCTTCAGCGGCCCGTCTGCCGAATGGCTGATGCGCGTGCTTAGCCACCCGGCCCCGGAGGCTGACTTTGGTTTTGGGTTGATACCGGGCGTTTTCATCGGTTCGTTTGTGGGGGCTTGGGTGGGGCATGATTTCAAGCTCGAAGGTTTCAACGACGGCTACAGCATGCGCCGTTACATTGTGGGAGCCATTTTGATGGGCTTTGGCTCAATGCTCGCGGGTGGCTGCGCAGTGGGCGCGGGCATCACCGGTGGCTCAATCTTTGCCACCACCGCCTGGCTATCGCTGGTGGGGATGTGGCTCGGTGCCGGGCTGACCGACCGCTTGATCGACGTGCCGAAAAATGTCGTCACAGCGCCAGTCGGCACACCGGCTGGCGCTGGCAGCAAAGCGCCCTGAAGGACTATTTGCCGCTGATGAACTCCGCCACCGCCGCCATTTCAAGCGGCGACATGTTGCTGGCCACCGAGTGCATCACCGCGTTGTCGTTGTTGCGCTCACGCTTGTTGAACAGCTTGAGCTGGGTTTCAACGTAAATCGCATATTGCCCGGCCAGCCGTGGCAATGAAGCCGTGCCCAGCCCATCCTTGCCGTGGCAACTGGCACAGGCGGGCAGCCCGCTGTACTTGTTGCCATGATTAAAGATGTAGCGACCTACACCGGCCAGATCAACGTCCTTGACCGTTTCCGGTGGCGACGACTTGGCCTCAAAATACTTGCCCAAGGCCAGCATTTCGTCTTCGGTCAGACGGCTTGACATATCTGCCATGGCAGTGCTTTTGCGGTTGCCTGACTTGAAGTTGATCAGCTGCTTGGCAATGTACTCGCTGTGCTGGCCGGCCAGCTTGGGAAACACCTCGCTGGCCGACTCGCCGTCTTCGCCGTGGCACATGAAACACGAACCCGACACGATCTTTTTGGCACGCGCCTGGTCTGCCTGGGCCCATACCGGCCCGATGGCCACGCACAGCAGCGCAGCCGTCAAAGTTAGCTTGACACTGCGCATGGCTTCAACCCAGCACATCAGCCCAAATGCCGCGCGCCCAGCCCATCGCCACCCGGCCTTCGAGCTCATTGGCGGCCTTGGAGATGCCCCCGGAACCAGCCACTGGCATCATGGTTTTGAGTTTGGCATCCCAGGCGTGAACACTTGCCACATGCACGGCATCTTCATCGCTGACAAAGCTGTAGCAGGTGTTGTTGTAAATGGGCAAGTTGTTCACCTCTTTACCGGACAGCAAGGACACCACGGCGGCAGCGCATACCTTGGCGTGCTGGTTGGCCATATGGCCGGACTTGGGCATGGCCTGGGCAATCTGGATCGAGTCGCCCAGCACATGCACGTTTTTGGCTGCCTTGGACTCAAAGGTCAAAAAGTCCACCTCGCACCAGCGCTTGTTGGCCGTGGCAAGACCCGACTTGACGGCAATTTCTCCGGCGCGCATGGGCGGCAACACGTTGAGCACGTTGGCTTTTACATCATCGTGAAACTCGAACTTGAGGGTGTTGGTGGCGGCATCGACATCGGTGGCCACATGTTTGGGACGGTATTCCACAATACCGGCATAACGGTCGGCCCAGGCTTTTTTGAACAAACCCGCCTTGGAGGTCACATCGTCATTGGCGTCCAGAATCAGGACCTTGGATTTGGGCTTGGCCTTGCTGAAATAGTTGGCCACCTGGCAGGCACGCTCATACGGGCCGGGCGGGCAGCGGTAAGGGGCCAGCGGAATCGCCAGCGCATACACCCCACCATCGGGCATGGCTTCAAGCTGCTTGCGCAGGGCCACCGTTTGCGCGCCGGCTTTCCAGGCGTGCAGCACCTTGTCTTTGGCCGCTGGCGTGGCCATGCCAGGCAGTGCTTCCCACATGAAATCAATGCCGGGCGACAAAATCAGGCGGTCATACGCCAGCTCGCCACCGCCAGCCAGCTTGACCAGGCGCTTCTCGGCATCAATACTGGTGACCATATCGCGCACCAGCTTGACACCATGCTTGCTGACCAGGTTGTCGTAGCTGGAGGTGATGTCGGCCATGGTCTTGCTGCCACCGAGCACCAGGTTGGAGATCGGGCACGAAATAAAGGAAGCGTTGGGCTCCACCAGCGTGACATCGATGCCATGGTCTGACCACATGCGCACGTATTTGGCAGCGGTTGCACCGCCAAAACCACCCCCCACCACCACCACCTTGGGGCCGTTGCCGCCCCCGCTTGTTGCGCAGCCCGACAGCATGCCCAGCGTGCCAAACGCACCCAGCATGGAACTCGCACCCACCGAACCTACAAATTGACGACGTTTCATGTGAGTCTCCGTTATTTCTTCAAAGCGGCAAAGTAGCCGGCGAGTTCTGTGATCTGCGCATCCGTATAGCCCTTGGAAAGCTGATGCATCAGTGTGGCGGGCTTTTTGTCGGTCTTGAAATCCATCATTTTCTTGATGAAGTCGTCTTTGGCCACACCCGCCAGGCTTTCCATGCCTGGCTGTGCAACGCCCAGGGTGCCGTGGCAGCTGGCGCAACCCGCGGCCATGCCGCGCACTTGCTGCGCGTCTGCGCTGGCCCATGCCGATAGGCTGGCCATAGCCAGCCCGACGAGTACTTTATGAGAGTGATTCAATTGTTGTCCTTGACGTGTTCAACCACAGGGCCGCGACAAAAAATGTCATGCGGATTGATTTATATCAGCGCGAGCTGATAGTCAAATCGTACCCGCGCAAGCGCGGATGCCCTACCGTATAAACCCGAACAAGAAGGATGACTTAACTGACGCAGAGCGCACTGCCGTCAAGCGTCAAACGCCGTCTGTCCGACCCGCAATGTCGTCACATACCGCCTCGCAGATCGAAACGATGCGCCGGTCAGCGATGTGGTAAAAAATCTGCACGCCCTCGCGCCGTTTGCCCAATATGCCGGCCTGGTATAAGGTGTTGAGGTGTTGCGACATGTTGGGCTGGGTGGTGTTGACTTTGGTCAGCAGGTAGCTGACGTTTTTCTCACCGTCGCACAGGCAGTTGATGATTTTCAGGCGCATCGGGGCCGACATGACGCGAAACAGGTCCGCTGCCGACTCAAAGGTTTTGTCCGTCTTATTCATCACTGGTACGCCACCCGGCCGCCCACCAGGGTGCAGCGCACCCGGCCCGGCAGTTCGTAGCCGGAAAACGGTGTGTGCTTGCCCTGGCTGCACAGCGTATCGGCCTGCACCGTCCAGTGGCTGCGCGGGTCAAACACACACACGTCGCCCAAGCCCCCCGTCATCAGATGCCCGGTGCGTCCCTGGCGTGGCCCCAAGGCTGACCCCAGCACCTGAGCCGGGCCGTGCGTCACCACCGACAGCGCGCGCAGCAAGTCAACGCCAGTGTCCAGATGCCACTTGTAGGCCAGACTCAGCAGCAGTTCAACCCCGGTGGCACCGGGTTCGCTCTGCGCAAACGGCAGCGTCTTGGCATCGTCATCCACTGGCGTATGGTCTGACACCAGTGCGTCGATGGTGCCGTCGGCCAGGCCGGCACGCAGCGCGTCGCGGTCGCGCTGCTGGCGCAGTGGCGGGTTCAGCCGGGCGCTGCTGTCAAAGTAGCCCATGTCGGTGTCCATCAGGTGCAGCGAATTGATGCTGACGTCGCAGCTCAAGGCCAGTCCCTGCGCCTTGGCCTGGCGCACCAATTCAACCCCGGCGGCGCTGCTGATGCGGCACAGGTGCACGCGTGCGCCAGTGGCGCGCATCAACTCAAAAATGGTGTGCATGGCAATGGTTTCGGCAATCACCGGCACACCGCTCAAACCCATGCGCGTGGCCAGCGGGCCACTGGCGGCCACCCCCTGACCCAGAAAAGCATCTTGCGGACGCAGCCAGACGGCATAGCCAAAGGTGCTGGCGTACTGAAAAGCGCGTTGCAGCACTTGCGTGTTGGACAGCGCCACCTCGGCCTGGCTGAACGCCACGCAACCGGCTTCGGTCAACTCAACCATTTCGGTCAGCGTGGCCCCTTGCAGGCCGCGCGTCAGTGCACCGAGCGGATACACCCGCGCCTGTTGCAGCTTTTCGGCGCGAAAGCGCAGCATTTCGACCAGGCCGGGCTCGTCGAGCACCGGGTCGGTATCGGGCTGGCACACCAGACTGGTGATGCCGCCGGCCATGGCAGCCGTCATTTCAGACTCCAGCATGCGCGCGTGTTCGTAGCCGGGCTCGCGCAGGCGCACCGCCAGATCGACCAGACCGGGCAACACCAGACAGCCGCTGGCGTCGATGGTCAGGTCCGGCTGAAACTCATTCGCTACATTACCAATAGCTATCAGCGCAGACCCGGTAAGGGCTACATCGGCATTTTGATCAAAATTGCGGGCCGGATCAATGACCCGGCCACCTTTGATCAGCACGTTCATGGGCTTGTTCATCATGGATATTTCTTCGGGGTTGGGGCCAATCACGCGTCGTTGCCAGCGACGATGCTCATCACCGCCATGCGCACGGCAATGCCAAAGGTGACTTGCGGCAAGATCACGCTCTGCTTGCCATCGACCACCGCAGAGTCGATTTCGACCCCCCGGTTGATCGGGCCGGGGTGCATCACGATGGCATCAGGCTTGGCAAGTTGCAGCTTTTCGGGGGTCAGGCCAAAGCTCTTGAAAAACTCCTGGCTCGAGGGCAGCAGCGCGCCACTCATGCGCTCGTTTTGCAGCCGCAGCATGATGACCACATCGCAGCCCTTGATGCCTTCCTCGAGCGTGTGGCACACCCGCACGCCCATTTGCGCCATGTCGGATGGCACCAGGGTTTTCGGGCCGACCACGCGTACCTCGGCACAACCCAGCGTGGTCAGCGCGTGGATGTCGGAGCGCGCCACACG
>JAIFMT010000072.1 GCA_020048295.1 Rhodoferax sp. | reverse complement strand
AATATAGAACAATAATTCGCGCTGAATGGAACATTGAAGGCAAGCGGATGCAGTTGATTCTTGAACGGGTGAATAAAAAGGTCGGGGCCCAGCACTGGTTGCGCGACATCAGCATTTCGCCGCGCAGCAGTGCCGTGACCGTGTTGCTGGGTGCGACCCAGGCGGGAAAAACCAGTTTGATGCGTGTCATGGCCGGACTCGACGTCCCAACCAGCGGACGGGTGCTGGTGGACGGCCAAGACGTGGTGGGTGTGCCGGTGCGCAAGCGCAACGTGGCGATGGTCTATCAGCAGTTCATCAACTACCCGTCGTTGAAGGTCTGGGACAACATTGCCTCGCCGCTTAAGTTGCGCGGCGACAAAAATATCGAACAGCGCGTGCGTGCCCTGGCTGAAAAGCTGCACATCGAGATGTTTCTGGATCGCTTGCCGGCAGAGCTGTCCGGCGGCCAACAGCAGCGTGTGGCGCTGGCGCGCGCATTGGCCAAGGGTGCGCCGTTGATGCTGCTCGATGAGCCGCTGGTCAACCTGGACTACAAATTGCGCGAAGAGTTGCGCGACGAGCTCACCGATCTGTTTGCTGCTGGTGACTCCACCGTCATCTATGCAACCACCGAGCCTGGGGAGGCGCTGCTGCTAGGTGGCTATACCGCCGTGCTCGACCAGGGCGAGCTGCTGCAATATGGCCCGACGGCAGAGGTGTTTCATCAACCCAAATCCTTGCGTGTGGCGCGCGCCTTCAGCGACCCGCCGATGAACTTCATGGCCGCCAGTGCCTGCATTGCTGAGGGGGTACAGATCGATGCCGGACCTCTGTTGCTGATGGATCTGCCTGCAACAGTCAGTCATAAGCTCACGGTGGGCATGCGTGCCAGTGCCTTGCGGGTACACGCATTGCCGGGTGATGCTGCTTTTGCCGGAGAAGTTGAATTGGCTGAAATTTCAGGCTCGGACACATTTGTCCATGTGGCAACCCAGGTGGGTGGCCTGGTGGCGCAATTGCCTGGCGTGCACCATTTTGCTTTGGGGGTGCAGGTCACACTGCACTTCAACCCGATGCAGCTCTATGTGTTTGATGACCGGGGGATGCTGGTGCGCTCGCCGGTGCGTGAGGAGTCGCACTGATATGGCGCATATTCAACTCGATCTGGCGCACGCTTACAAGCGCAACCCGCAAAACGACAATGACTTCGCGTTGCTGCCACTGAAGATGAATTTTGAGGACGGTGGCGCCTATGCCCTGCTGGGGCCTTCGGGCTGTGGCAAGACGACCTTGCTCAACATCATGTCGGGTTTGCTGACACCGTCCCAGGGAACGGTTCATTTTGATGGGGTGGATGTCACGCAGCGTTCGCCTCAGGCCCGCAATATCGCGCAGGTGTTTCAGTTCCCGGTGATTTACGACACCATGACGGTGGCGCAAAACCTGGCCTTTCCGCTGCGCAACCGGCAGGTTTCCAAGGCGGAGATCAAGCAGCGTGTGGGCGTGATTGCCGAGGTGCTGGAAATGAGCGACAAACTCGACCAGCGCGCCGCCAATCTGGCCGCCGATGAGAAGCAAAAAATTTCGCTGGGTCGGGGCCTGGTGCGCCCGGATGTGTCTGCGGTGCTGTTTGACGAACCGTTGACGGTGATTGATCCGCACCTCAAATGGCAGCTGCGGCGCAAGATCAAACAGATTCACCACGAGCTCAAGCTCACCATGATCTACGTCACGCACGATCAGGTCGAGGCGTTGACTTTTGCCGAGCAGGTGGTGGTGATGACACGCGGGCGTGCTGTGCAAGTGGGTTCTGCAGCGCAGTTGTTTGAGCGGCCCAGTCACACCTTTGTGGGTCATTTCATTGGTTCGCCGGGAATGAATTTTTTAACTGGTGAAGTTGAAGCCGATGGGGTCCGGATCGCTGGCGCGACGCTGGCCTTGCCGGCGGGTCGCAGGCTGCCAATGGGAGCCATCAAACTCGGGGTGCGACCGGAGTATGTGGTCCCTGTGCCCGAGCGCACACCTGGAGCCTTGCCGGCGACGGTGGTGCAGTTGCAGGATGTGGGTACCCACCTGATGCTCAGCGCCAGTTTTTCTGGTCGGGTGATCAAGGCGCGCTTGCCATCCAACGCGGCGCGTCTTGTCATGGGTGACACCGTGTGGCTGCAAGTACTGGGTGAGCAAACCTGCTTTTACAAAGATGAGGAGATCGTGGCATGAGTACGACCATCAAGCCTGTCAACCAGAAGGCCTGGTTTTTGATTTTGCCGGTGCTCATCTGCGTGGCTTTTTCGGCGATCGTGCCTCTGATGACGGTGGTCAATTATTCGGTGCAGGACATCATTTCACCCGAGCGGCGGGTGTTTGTCGGAACTGAATGGTTTGCCGCCATCATGCGCGACGAAGAGTTACACGGCGCCTTGTTGCGCCAGCTTACGTTTTCGTTTTCTGTGCTGGCGATTGAATTGCCTTTGGGCATTTTGCTGGCGCTGTCGATGCCGGCACAGGGCTGGAAGGCTTCGGTCGTACTGGTGATTGTGTCGCTGTCGCTGCTGATCCCCTGGAACGTGGTGGGCACCATCTGGCAAATTTTTGGACGCTCCGACATTGGCCTGATGGGTGCGGCGGTGCAGGCAATGGGCATTGATTACAGCTACACCGGCAACGCCACCCATGCCTGGCTGACCGTGCTGTTGATGGACGTGTGGCACTGGACTCCGTTGGTGGGTTTGCTCGGGTACGCTGGTTTGCGCTCGATACCCGATGCCTACTACCAGGCCGCCAGCATTGACGGCGCCAGCAAGTTGGCGGTGTTTTGGTATGTGCAGTTGCCCAAAATGCGCGGTGTGCTGATGATTGCCGTGTTGTTGCGCTTTATGGACAGCTTCATGATCTACACCGAGCCCTTCGTGTTGACCGGCGGTGGCCCGGGTAACTCAACCACGTTCTTGTCGCAGTTCCTGACGATCAAGGCGGTCGGCCAATTTGATGTTGGCCCGGCTGCCGCCTTTTCGCTGATTTATTTCCTGATCATCCTGCTGTTGAGTTTCATCCTGTACAACTGGATGCAACGCGTGGGCACCCAGGACACAGGAGGCAGCCATGAATAAGCCGGGGTTTCAGAAACGTAGTTTGTTTTTGCTGGCGTATCTGGTGTTTGCACTGCTGCCGGTGTACTGGATGGTCAACATGTCGTTCAAGACGAACGAAGAAATTGTGGCCAGCTTTTCTTTGTTTCCCCAGCACTTTACCTGGGCTAACTACAAAACCATCCTGACCGATGCCTCATGGTACTCAGGCTATATCAACAGCCTGATCTACGTTGGCATCAATACAGTGATCTCCATCACCGTGGCTCTGCCAGCCGCATATGCGTTTTCACGCTTTAGCTTTCTGGGGGACAAGCATGTGTTTTTCTGGTTGCTGACCAACCGCATGACACCGCCAGCCGTTTTTTTGCTGCCTTTTTTTCAGCTCTACTCAACCGTTGGCCTGCTTGACACGCACCTGGCGGTTGCCATGGCGCATCTCTTGTTCAACGTGCCGCTGGCCGTCTGGATTCTGGAAGGGTTCATGAGCGGCATTCCGCGTGAGATAGATGAGACGGCCTACATCGATGGCTATTCGTTTCCGGCCTTTTTTGTCAAGATATTCCTGCCGCTGATCAAGGCGGGTGTGGGTGTGGCGGCGTTCTTTTGCTTCATGTTCAGTTGGGTGGAGTTGCTGCTGGCGCGTACTTTGACCAGTGTCAATGCCAAGCCCATCGTGGCCATCATGACGCGCACGGTGTCGGCTGCGGGCATGGACTGGGCGACCCTGGCAGCGGCCGGCGTGTTGACGATTGTTCCTGGCGCGATCGTGATCTGGTTTGTGCGCAACTACATCGCCAAGGGCTTTGCGATGGGCCGGGTGTGATGTAACACACCCCTGAATGACCAGGAGATATGAATGTTTGAATGGATGGCTTGGACGACACCTGTTGCGGTATTTTTTAGCTGCATTGGTCTGATGTTGTTTGGCATGACGGTGTGGGAGATCCGGTCGCCCACCGTCGCCCGGCGCGGTTTCTTACCGCTTGTGACCACGCGGGGTGACCGCTTGTTCATTGGCCTTTTGAGCGCAGCCTATGTGAATCTGGGTTTTGTCGGCATCAGCGGCAAATTGATGATTTGGCTGGGCCTGGAGTCAGAGCCCTCAATCTGGATCAGTTTTGTCATCTCCATGGCGGTGTTGGCGATGATCATGCGCAAAGGCTAGTGGGTTTGCAAATTCAAGGATCGGCTTTCTGCACCCTGGAGCCGAAACAGCCTTTGAGTCAGGGGCATATACCTATCTGAGGAGTTCGAATATGAAGATGCGCAAGAGCACATTCGTAGTGGCAGTCGCTTGCTGTGCGATGGCTGGTCAAGTTTGGGCAGATGAGGCTGCTGCCAAAAAGTGGATCGACAGCGAGTTTCAGCCGTCCACCTTGTCCAAAGACAAGCAAGCTGCTGAGTTGAAGTGGTTCATGGATGCTGCGGCCAAGCTCAAGGCCAAGGGTGTGAACGAGGTGTCGGTGGTCTCCGAGACCATCACGACGCACGAATACGAGTCCAAAACCCTGGCAAAGGCGTTCACGGAAATCACCGGTATTAAAGTCACTCACGACCTCATCCAGGAAGGCGATGTGGTTGAAAAATTGCAAACATCGATGCAATCGGGCAAGTCAATTTATGACGGCTGGATTTCAGACTCGGACTTGATTGGCACTCACTACCGGTACGGCAAGATCATGAATCTGACCGATTACATGGCGGGTACCGGCAAGGAGTACACCAACCCAGGGATTGACCTGAAGGACTACATCGGTACCAGCTTCACCACAGCACCGGACAAGAAGTTGTACCAGTTGCCAGACCAGCAGTTTGCCAATCTGTATTGGTTTCGCGCCGATCTGTTTGCGCGCCAAGACCTGAAGGACAAATTTAAGGCCAAATATGGCTATGAACTGGGTGTGCCATTGAACTGGAGTGCCTACGAAGACATTGCCGCATTCTTCACCGAGGATGTGAAGACCATTGATGGCAAGCCGATTTATGGACACATGGATTACGGCAAAAAAGACCCATCGCTCGGATGGCGGTTTACCGATGCCTGGTTGTCGATGGCTGGGACAGCCGATATCGGCATCCCCAACGGCATGCCGGTGGACGAGTGGGGTATTCGCGTAGGCGCAGACAAGTGCTCACCGGTGGGGGCATCGGTTTCGCGTGGGGGAGCGACCAATTCGCCGGCCGCCGTCTATGCACTGACCAAGTATGTGGATTGGATGAAAAAGTACGCGCCCAAAGAGGCATCGGGGATGACTTTTGGCGAGTCTGGGCCAGTGCCTGCACAGGGACAGATCGCGCAGCAAATTTTCTGGTACACCGCCTTCACGGCCGACATGATCAAGCCAGGGCTGCCGGTGGTCAATGCCGACGGCACACCCAAGTGGCGCATGGCCCCCGGACCCAATGGCCCATACTGGAAACAGGGCATGCAAAACGGCTACCAGGACGTCGGCTCGTGGACTTTTTTCAAAGCGCATGATGCCAATAGAACCGCAGCGGCTTGGCTTTATGCTCAATTTGTGACCTCCAAGACCGTGTCACTGAAAAAGACCATTGTGGGGTTGACACCGATTCGTGAGTCAGACATCCAGAGCAAGGCAATGACCGACATGGCACCCAAACTGGGTGGTCTGGTGGAGTTTTACCGCAGTCCCGCGCGTGTGGCTTGGACCCCAACAGGCACCAATGTGCCTGACTATCCAAAGCTGGCGCAGCTTTGGTGGAAGAACGTGGCTGTTGCGGTGACGGGCGAAAAGACACCGCAGCAAGCGATGGACAACCTGGCCGATGAGATGGACGGTGTGATGGCACGCCTGGAGCGTGCTGGCATGGCCAATTGCGCACCCAAGCTCAACCCCAAGGGAGACCCCAACAAGTACCTCAGCGACAAGGGTGCACCTTGGAAGAAGTTGGCCAATGAAAAGCCCAAAGGCGAAACCATCGCCTACGACACGCTGTTGACAGCGTGGAAGAACGGCAAAGTCCGTTAAGGTGTCGCTTCGAGTTCTGATACTCGCAGACGAGGCCGTGTGCGCGCGTTGCCACACGGCCTTTTTAGGTTGTTGAGTTGAAACGGTGGCTTGTAGCGCCGTGAGATTGGGAAATGCAAGGGCAAACAACTTATGAACAGCACAAACGCAACGCAGTTGACCACCCATCGGGCAGACTTGATGTCGCGCCTGGATGCACTGGGCCAATATGACATCGCGGTCATCGGCGGTGGCGCTACTGGCCTGGGCGTGGCACTGGATGCTGCGGTGCGCGGTCTGCGCGTGGTGCTGATCGACTCGCATGACTTCTCCAGCGGAACATCGTCACGTTCGACCAAACTGGTGCATGGGGGGGTGCGTTATCTGGCGCAGGGCAACATTGCGCTGGTCCAGGAGGCTTTGCGCGAGCGCAGATTCGTTCTGGACAATGCCCCGCACCTCGCGCAGCCGCTGGCTTTTGTCATGCCAACTTACCACTGGTGGGGCGTGCCGTTTTACGGTGCAGGGCTCAAAATGTATGACATGCTGGCCGGGCGTGCTGGATTAGGCAAGACAGAACTGCTGGGCCGCCAAAAGACATTGGATTATTTGCCCGCGTTGCGGGAGCAGGGATTGTCAGGTGGGGTCAAGTATTGGGATGGCCAGTTCAACGATGCCCGCCTGGCTCTTGCGTTGGCGCGCACGGCGGCAACGCATGGCGCATTGCTGATCAACTACTGCAAGGCCACTGGACTGCTTTACGAAGATGAAAAGATCGCCGGTGTCAGCTGCGAAGATCAGTTGACCGGCAAGGCGTATCAACTGCGCAGTCGCTGCGTGATTAACGCAACCGGTGTCTGGGTCGATGCGCTGCGACACCAGGATGGACGGGTAGCGCATGCGCACGATGGTCACAAAACGGAGTCCATGGTGGCACCGAGTCAGGGGGTTCACCTGGTTGTTGATCGCGAGTTTCTGGGCTCGGATGTGGCCTTGATGATTCCGAAAACTGCAGATGGTCGCGTCCTGTTTGCCGTGCCTTGGCTGGGAAAAGTGATTTTGGGCACCACAGACACGCCACGCCAGGACCTGGCCCGTGAGCCACTGGCTTTTGATCACGAGATCGAATTCATCCTGCGCGAATCTGCACACTATTTACGTCGTGCGCCGACCTTGGCAGATGTCAAAAGTGTTTGGGTCGGCTTGCGGCCGCTGGTCAAGCCACCGCAAGACGAAGGGGTGTCAACCAAAGCATTCAGCCGGGAGCACACGATTTTGACCAGCCATAGTGGCTTGGTGACTGTGACCGGTGGCAAGTGGACAACGTACCGTGCAATGGCAGAAGATGTGCTGGAAAGATGTGAGCAAGGCGGTCTGGTATCGCCGACTCGCAAAGGGCTGACCAAGGACCTGCGATTGGTCGGCGCGCCTCAAACCTTGCGGCCCATGGCTTCTCTGGCGCTGCCACCAGGTTGGCACTCGTATGGCGACGAGCAGGCATTTATCCAGACGCTGCCCGGTGCAGGAAATGAAATTTGCGCAGGCCTTACCGAGGCGATGGTGCGTTTTGCGGCAAGATATGAGTATGCGCTCAAGGTTGAAGATGTTTTGGCGCGCCGATCAAGGCTATTGTTTCTTGACGCGCGCCTGGCTGGCCGTGTCGCCCCGGCGGTCGGTGAAATTCTTGCACAAGAGACCGGAATCGAACCCCGAAGCGATGACTTTCAGGCGTTGGCGACCCAATATCTTCCAAATTTTCAAAAAAATATTTGAAGAGTGGGCGATTCTCCTGCATAATCTAGGGCTTCGCTTGAAAAAGCGATGAATGTCTGCCCAAAGTAGGCAACATGAGTGGTTCATGTTGCTTTGCGGGCCCAAGACTGACCGGAGCAGGTGTTTGCATTGTGCAAGTCGCCGATAACACCGGCGCGAAGTCCGTTCTGTGCATCAAGGTGCTGGGCGGTTCAAAGCGTCGCTACGCCAGCGTGGGCGACATTATTAAAGTCAGCATCAAAGAGGCTGCGCCGCGTGGTCGCGTCAAAAAAGGCGATGTCTATAGCGCGGTGGTCGTTCGCACTGCCAAGGGCATCCGTCGCAGTGACGGCTCGCTGGTCAAGTTTGATGGCAACGCGGCGGTGTTGCTCAATGCCAAGTTGGAGCCTATTGGCACACGCATTTTTGGACCAGTGACACGCGAGTTGCGCACTGAAAAGTTCATGAAGATCGTGTCTTTGGCCCCAGAAGTTTTGTAAGGACGTTTCATGAACAAGATTCGCAAGGGCGATGATGTGATTGTGCTCACTGGGCGCGACAAGGGTAAACGCGGCAAGGTTGTGCTGCGCAAAGATGACTCACATGTGGTTGTCGAAGGCATCAATCTGGTTAAAAAGCATACCAAGCCAAACCCTATGAAGGGTGAGGCTGGTGGCATCGTTGAAAAGACGATGCCGATTCACCAATCTAATGTGGCGATTTTCAATGCTGCCACTGGTAAGGGTGATCGGGTTGGCATCAAGTTGCAGGCTGACGGCAAGCGCGTTCGCGTTTACAAGTCCAGCGGCGAAGAAATCAAGGTGGCATGACTATGGCTCGTTTGCAAGATATTTACCGCGACAAACTCGCTCCGGAGCTGGTGGCCAAATTTGGTTACAAGTCGCCCATGCAAGTCCCGCGCCTGACCAAAATTACGCTGAACATGGGTGTCAGCGAGGCTGTTGCTGACAAAAAGGTTATGGATCACGCCGTGGCTGATTTGACAAAAATTGCAGGTCAAAAACCTGTGGTGACAATGTCCAAGAAAGCTATTGCTGGCTTCAAGATTCGCGAAAACCAGGCAATTGGCTGCATGGTCACGTTGCGTGGCGCACAGATGTACGAATTTCTGGATCGTTTTGTGACTGTTGCGTTGCCTCGCGTTCGCGATTTTCGCGGCATATCTGGTCGCGCCTTCGACGGTCGTGGCAACTACAACATCGGCGTCAAAGAGCAAATCATTTTCCCTGAAATTGAGTATGACAAGGTGGATGCCTTGCGCGGCCTCAATATCAGCATCACAACAACGGCCAAGACCGACGAAGAGTGCAAAGCACTCCTCACGGGTTTCCGTTTTCCCTTCAAGAACTGAGGTGACCTGTGGCTAAGATGGCTTTGATCGAGCGCGAACTCAAGCGCGACAAACTGGTTGCCAAGTACGCAAAAAAACATGCGGAATTGAAGGCAATTTCTACTGATGCCAAGCGCACAGACGAAGAGCGGGCTGCCGCTCGCCTGGGTTTACAGATGTTGCCACGCAACGCTAACCCGACGCGTCAGCGCAACCGTTGTGCAATTACCGGTCGCCCACGTGGCACTTTTGCGCACTTTGGCTTGGCGCGTGCCAAGATTCGTGAGATGGCGTTCGCCGGCGAAATCCCTGGCATCGTCAAGGCCAGCTGGTAAGCGGCAGGAGACATAGATATGAGTATGAGTGATCCCATCGCCGACCTGTTGACACGCATCCGCAATGCGCAGATGGTTGCCAAAACGACGGTCCGCCTGCCTTCTTCCAAGGTCAAGGTTGCCATTGTTCAGGTGTTGAAAGACGAAGGCTATATTGACGACTTCAAGGTCAACACCGCCAACGGCCTTTCTGAACTGGAAATTGCACTGAAATACTACGCCGGTCGCCCTGTTATCGAGCGTATCGAGCGCGTTAGCCGCCCAGGTTTACGCGTTTACCGTGGCAGCGACGCCATCCCACAAGTTCAAAACGGTCTGGGTGTAGCCATTGTCACAACCCCAAAGGGTGTCATGACCGACCGTAAAGCGCGCGCAACCGGTGTCGGTGGCGAAGTGCTTTGCTATGTCGCTTAACGCGTGACATTCAGGAGAAATAAAACATGTCACGTATTGGAAAATTGCCTGTCGCCATTCCCGCTGGAGTGGATGTATCGCTGGGTGAGCAAACCCTGAGCGTCAAAGGAGCTGGCGGCTTGCTGCTGGTACCCCAAAACAGTCTGGTCAAAGTGACCAATGATGCCGGCAAACTGGTTTTTGCAGCCGCGACCGATTCCCGTGCCGCTGATGCGATGACGGGCACCATGCGCCAGTTGGTGAACAACATGGTGATCGGCGTCACCAAGGGGTTTGAGAAAAAACTGACGCTGATTGGTGTGGGCTACAAGGCGCAAGCCCAAGGTAACAAGCTCAATCTGGCGGTTGGCTATTCGCACCCGGTCAACAAGGAGATGCCCGAAGGCATTGTCGTGACTACGCCGACACCCACTGAAGTGGTGATCAAAGGCGCAGATCGTCAGCGCGTTGGTCAGATTGCTGCAGAAATTCGGGCTATCCGTCCGCCTGAACCTTACAAAGGCAAGGGTATCCGGTATTCGACCGAAAAAGTTGCTATCAAAGAAACCAAGAAGAAATAAGGAGCTGCAACATGTTGAACAAGAAGGAACAACGACTTCGCCGGGCTCGTCAGACACGCATCCGCATTGCAAATCAAGGCGTTGCGCGTTTGACCGTCAATCGAACCAATTTGCACATTTATGCCAGTGTCATTTCTGGCGATGGCGCCAAGGTGTTGGCAACTGCGTCCACAGCCGAAGCAGAAGTTCGCAGCGCGCTCGGTGGTTCGGGCAAAGGCGGTAATGTTGCGGCGGCGCAGATGATTGGCAAACGTGTTGCTGAAAAGGCGAAAGCTGTTGGTGTTGAAAAAGTGGCGTTTGATCGCGCCGGGTTTGCGTACCACGGCCGCGTCAAAGCGCTGGCTGATGCGGCACGTGAAGCTGGCTTGCAGTTCTAAGCAGATCGGAATTAATGATGGCTAAAGTACAAGCAAAAATGCAAGGCAAAGCAGAGGGTCCTGAGGATGGTCTGCGCGAGAAAATGATCGCGATCAACCGAGTGACCAAAGTGGTCAAGGGTGGTCGTATCCTCGGTTTTGCTGCCTTGACCGTCGTCGGTGATGGCGATGGCACAGTGGGTATGGGCAAGGGAAAGTCCAAGGAAGTTCCTGCGGCCGTCCAGAAGGCAATGGAAGAAGCCCGCCGCAACATGACCAAGGTCGCCCTGAAAAACGGGTCCATTCACCATCGCGTGATGGGTCAGCATGGTGCTGCTTCAGTGATGATGGCTCCCGCCCCCAAGGGTACCGGCATTATTGCTGGCGGCCCGATGCGCGCGGTTTTCGAGGTGGTTGGCATTACCGACATCGTTGCCAAGAGCCATGGCTCCAGCAATCCCTACAACATGGTTCGCGCGACGCTTGACGCGTTGTCGCATGCCACAACTCCTTCGGTTGTTGCCGCCAAGCGTGGCAAGACTGTTGAAGAGTTGTTTGCCTGAATGGAGCATCTGCAATGACGACAGAGAAAAAAGTAACGGTTCAGTTGGTGCGCAGTCCTATTGGTTGTGCAGCTTCGCACCGCGCGACAGTTCGTGGTTTGGGCTTGCGAAAAATGCGCAGCACTAGCGAGCTGGTGGATACCCCCGAGGTCCGCGGCATGATTAACAAGATCAGTTATCTGGTCAAGGTGCTTTGAGAGGCTGAAAATGGAACTTAACGGTATTAAACCCGCCGACGGCGCAAAGCACTACAAACGCCGTGTCGGGCGTGGTATTGGTTCAGGGCTGGGCAAGACGGCGGGTCGTGGCCACAAGGGCCAGAAATCGCGTGCTGGCGGCTATCACAAGGTTGGGTTTGAAGGCGGTCAGATGCCAATGCAAAGGCGTCTGCCCAAGCGTGGCTTCAAATCGGCGTTGCTGAAGTTCAATGCTGAGGTCACACTGACGGCCCTTGCGTCACTTGACGTTTCAGATATTGATATTCTGGTGCTCAAGCAAGCTGGCTTGGTGGGTGAGTTGGCCAAGATTGTCAAGGTGATCAAGACCGGTGAGTTGACTCGCGCGATCAAGCTGTCAGGCATCGGCGCAACAGCTGCAGCCAAGCTGGCTATTGAGTCTGCTGGTGGTTCGCTGGCGTAAATATTCACGAGATAAATTCAAGTGGCAACCAGCACAGCAACCGCAGCAAAAGCAGGAAAGTACGGGGACCTTCAGCGGCGCCTCGTCTTTCTGTTGTTGGCGCTTGTCGTCTATCGCGCAGGTGCACATATTCCGGTTCCGGGCATAGACCCCGTGCAACTTCAGCAATTCTTCAAGGGTCAGCAAGGCGGCATCTTGGGCATGTTCAACATGTTCTCAGGCGGTGCATTGTCCAGATTCACTATTTTTGCTCTGGGCATCATGCCCTATATCTCCGCATCGATCATCATGCAATTGATGGGCTATGTGTTGCCGGCATTTGAGCAATTGAAGAAGGAAGGCGAGGCTGGGCGTCGCAAGATCACCCAATACACTCGCTACGGAACGCTAGGTCTTGCGCTGTTTCAGTCGCTTGGAATTGCAGTCGCATTGGAGAGCTCGGCAGGGTTGGTCAATGCACCGGGGTTCGGTTTCCGGATGACGGCTGTTGTCACGCTGACCGCGGGCACTATGTTTTTGATGTGGCTCGGTGAGCAGATCACTGAGCGGGGTTTAGGAAACGGTATTTCGATCTTGATTTTCGCCGGTATCGCTGCCGGGCTGCCAAATGCAATCGGTGGTTTGCTCGAGCTGGTTCGCACTGGTGCGATGAGTATCATTGTTTCGTTGTTCATTATTATTTTGGTTGGTTTGGTTACATACTTTGTGGTCTTTGTGGAGCGGGGCCAGCGGAAAATATTGGTTAACTACGCCAGACGTCAAGTCGGCAATAAGGTTTATGGTGGGCAGTCGTCGCACTTGCCACTGAAACTGAACATGGCCGGTGTAATTCCTCCGATCTTTGCTTCATCGATTATTTTGTTGCCCGCGACTGTCGTCGGATGGTTCAGCGCTGGGGAGTCGATGCGCTGGTTGAAAGATATCGCCGGATCGCTAACGCCTGGTCAACCAATTTATGTGATGCTTTACGCAGCAGCCATCATTTTCTTTTGTTTCTTTTATACCGCGTTGGTATTCAATAGTCGTGAAACTGCAGAGAATCTCAAAAAGAGTGGCGCGTTTGTCCCCGGCATCCGGCCTGGTGACAACACTGCGAAGTACATTGACAAGATTTTGCTGCGACTGACTTTCATTGGTGCCATCTACATCACATTGGTTTGTTTGTTGCCTGAGTTTCTAATATTGAAATACAACGTACCATTTTATTTTGGTGGCACGTCGTTGTTGATCATTGTGGTTGTAACCATGGATTTCATGGCCCAGGTTCAAAATTACCTGATGTCCCAGCAATATGAGTCTTTGCTGAAGAAGGCTAATTTCAAGTCTTCCTGAGAAAGTAAGCAATGGCTAAAGATGATGTTATTCAGATGCAAGGTGAGATTGTCGAAAATCTCCCGAATGCTACTTTCCGAGTTAAATTAGAGAATGGGCACATTGTGCTGGGGCATATTTCTGGAAAAATGCGCATGCATTACATCCGCATACTGCCCGGTGACAAGGTGACTGTCGAGTTGACTCCCTATGATCTGAGTCGGGCCCGAATTGTCTTCCGGGCAAAGTAATCTAAATTTTTTGATTTGTTTAGGAGAATGAAATGAAAGTTTCGGCTTCGGTTAAGAAAATTTGCCGTAACTGCAAAATTATTCGGCGCAAAGGCATTGTTCGCGTGATCTGTACTGATCCGCGTCACAAGCAGCGCCAGGGCTAATTGCAAGAGTTATAGAGGACCAAAATGGCACGTATCGCTGGTATCAATATCCCGCCACAAAAGCATTCCGAGATTGGCCTGACCGCCATTTTTGGTGTCGGCCGCAGCCGCGCCCGCAAAATTTGCGAGGCTTGTGGCATCGACTATTCCAAGAAGATCAAGGACCTGACGGACCTTGAGCTTGAGAAGCTTCGCGACGAAGTTGGCAAGTTCACCATCGAGGGTGATTTGCGGCGTGAGACCACCATGAACATCAAGCGTTTGATGGACATTGGCTGCTATCGCGGTTTTCGCCATCGCCGCGGTCTGCCATTGCGCGGTCAACGCACGCGCACCAATGCGCGTACCCGCAAGGGCCCGCGCAAGGCGGCTGCCTCGTTGAAAAAATAAGTTTAATTGAAGGATCACCATGGCAAAAGCACCAGCCAATAACGCGGCTCAGCGCGTACGCAAGAAGGTACGCAAGAACGTCGCTGACGGTATTGCGCACGTTCACGCATCGTTCAATAACACGATCATCACCATCACTGACCGTCAAGGCAATTCGTTGTCATGGGCGTCGTCAGGGGGGCAGGGGTTCAAGGGATCGCGAAAGTCAACACCTTTTGCTGCGCAGGTCGCATCTGAGGTGGCCGGACGCGCTGCCATCGAGCAGGGAATCAAGAACCTCGATGTTGAAATCAAGGGTCCCGGCCCAGGACGTGAGTCATCGGTCCGTGCATTGGCCGCGTTGGGTATCCGTATCAACATGATTGCTGATGTGACACCGGTTCCGCACAATGGCTGCCGCCCTCAAAAGCGCCGCCGTATTTGATTTTTGCTGTTTTCTTCTTACCAAGCCCACCGCCACGGCTTCATTGTTCGTGGCTCCCGCATGTTTGCGGCAGATGATTAAAAGGATATTCAAGTGGCACGTTATTTAGGCCCCAAGGCCAAGCTATCCCGCCGTGAAGGCACCGACCTCTTTCTCAAGAGCGCACGCCGCTCAATTGGCGACAAAGCCAAGTTTGATTCGAAGCCAGGCCAGCACGGTCGCACTTCTGGCGCGCGTACTTCAGACTTCGGACTGCAACTGCGTGAAAAGCAAAAAGTCAAGCGAATGTATGGCGTGCTTGAAAAGCAGTTTCGCCGCTATTTTGAAGAAGCTGACCGTCGCAAGGGCAACACCGGTGCTAATTTGCTCGGGCTGCTTGAAACTCGTTTGGACAATGTCGTCTATCGCATGGGCTTCGGTTCAACCCGTGCGGAAGCTCGGCAGTTGGTGTCGCACAAGGCGATGCTGGTGAATGGTAAATCGGTCAATATCCCTTCCTACATGGTCAAAGTCGGTGATGTGATTGCCGTGCGCGAAAAGTCCGCAAAACAAAATCGCGTAGCGGAAGCGTTGCAACTGGCACAACAGGTTGGCATGCCTGCTTGGGTCGAAGTCAACGCCGACAAGGTTGAGGGCGTGTTCAAGGCGATTCCTGACCGCGATCAGTTTGCGGCTGATGTTAATGAGTCGCTTATCGTCGAGTTGTACTCGCGCTAATCTGAGCTATTTGCTTAGCAGCAAAGGCCAGTGCGGGCCTTTGTTCTTTTAGTCAGCCTTACCGATGTAACGAGTCGGGGGTATTGAGAGGAAATTTGATGCAAAGTAATTTGTTAAAGCCCAAGACTATTCAGGTCGAGCAGTTGTCTATGAACCGCGCCAAGGTTGTGCTCGAACCGTTTGAACGGGGTTACGGGCATACGCTGGGCAATGCGTTGCGGCGGGTTTTGCTGTCATCGATGCCCGGCTACGCACCCACCGAAGTCACGATTGCTGGTGTGCTGCATGAGTACTCATCCATTGATGGTGTGCATGAGGATGTGGTCAATATTTTGTTGAATCTGAAGGGCGTTGTCTTCAAGCTGCATAACCGCGATGAGGTGACTTTGAGCTTGCGCAAGGACACCGAAGGTGTGGTTTGCGCCGGCGACATTCAGACACCGCATGACGTTGAGATCGTCAATCCTGGGCATGTGATTGCCAATCTGGCCGCTGGTGGCAAGATCGACATGCAGATCAAGGTAGAAAAAGGTCGTGGGTATGTTCCTGGCAATCAACGCCGCCATGGGGACGAGCCTACCAAATCAATTGGGCGAATCGTGCTTGATGCGTCTTTTTCGCCCGTCAAGCGGGTGAGCTACACGGTTGAGAGTGCACGCGTTGAGCAACGCACCGATCTCGACAAGTTGATCGTCGATATCGAGACCAATGGTGCCATCTCAGCAGAGGATGCAGTGCGTGCTTCAGCCAAGATTTTGGTGGAACAGTTGGCTGTGTTTGCGCAGCTAGAGGGGGGTGAGATTGATACCATTGTTTCACCGGTCTCCCGCAGTGGTGCGCAGTTTGATCCGGTGTTGCTACGCCCAGTGGATGAGCTTGAGCTGACCGTTCGGTCCGCCAACTGCCTCAAGGCTGAAAATATTTATTACATTGGCGACCTGATTCAGCGCACCGAAAATGAATTGCTGAAGACACCGAATCTGGGTCGCAAGTCGTTGAATGAAATCAAGGAAGTTTTGGCATCCCGTGGGCTCACCCTCGGAATGAAGCTGGAAAGCTGGCCACCGGCCGCTCTCGAAAAGCGCTGATAGTTAGCGCGCCAGGCAGTACCTGACACGGCTGTCTGATCAATAAACAAAAAGGAACCTACCATGCGTCACGGACACGGACTACGAAAACTCAACCGTACATCATCGCACCGTCTGGCGATGCTTCGCAATATGATGAACTCCCTCATCGCCCATGAAGCCATCAAGACAACGCTGCCAAAGGCCAAGGAGTTGCGCCGCGTCATTGAGCCAATGATCACCTTGGCCAAGGAAGCCACCGTTGCCAATCGCCGCCTGGCGTTTGACCGTCTGCGCGACCGCGACAGCGTTGTCAAATTGTTCAACGACCTCGGCCCACGTTTCAAGGCACGTCCGGGCGGCTATACGCGTATTTTGAAGATGGGCTTCCGCGTTGGCGACAACGCGCCGATGGCACTGGTTGAATTGGTCGATCGCGCCCCAGAATCAGACGTTGCTGCACCTGTAGCTCTTGCGGAATAGGCTATAATCACAAACTTGCCGCGCGATGGAGCAGTCTGGTAGCTCGTTGGGCTCATAACCCAAAGGTCGGAGGTTCAAATCCTTCTCGCGCAACCAATAAAATCAAGCA